>JBKQJQ010000048.1:0-31209 GCA_052147875.1 Solirubrobacteraceae bacterium
TTTCAGGGTGATTGGCGCGCCGGTGGTGCGTCAGCGTGCGTACTCGACCGCGCGCGACTCCCTGATCACCGTGACCTTGATCTGCCCGGGATAGTCGAGCTCCTTCTCGATCTCGCGCGCGATCTCATACGACAGCAGGGTCGCCGCGTCATCGTCGATGGCGCCCGGGGCGACCATCACCCGGATTTCGCGCCCGGCCTGCATCGCGTAGACCTTTTCGACCCCGTTGTGCCTGGTGGCGATCTGCTCGAGATCTCGGAGCCGCTTGACGTACTGCTCGAGGGACTCGCCGCGAGCGCCTGGACGTGCCCCGGACAGGGCATCGGCGGCCTGGACGATCACGGCCTCGATCGTCTGCGGCTCGACCTCGTTGTGATGGGCCTCCATCGCGTGCGCGACGGACTCGCTCTCGCCGTATTTGCGGGCGAGTTCCCCACCGACGAGCGCGTGCGGACCCTCGATCTCATGTGTCACCGACTTGCCGATGTCGTGCAGCAGCGCCGCGCGGCGCGCCGTCTTGGCGCTCGCGCCCAGCTCGTCGGCCATCATCGCGGCAAGGTGCGCGACCTCGATCGAGTGGGCGAGCACGTTCTGCCCGTAGCTGGTCCGGAAGCGCAGCCGCCCGAGCAGCTTCACGAGCTCAGGATTGACGCCCTGGACTCCGGCGTCGAGCACGCCCTGCTCACCGAGTTCGATGATGTGACCCTCGAGCTCGGACTTGGTCTGGTAGTAGGTCTCCTCGATCCGGGCGGGATGGATCCGTCCGTCCTGAAGCAGCTTCTCGAGCGTCAGGCGCGCGATCTCGCGACGGACGCCGTCGAACCCCGACAGAACCACCGCGCCCGGCGTGTCGTCGATGATGAAGTCGACGCCGGTCAGGTTCTCGAGCGCGCGGATGTTGCGACCCTCGCGGCCGATGATCCGGCCCTTCATGTCGTCGGCCGACAGCTGGACCACCGACACGGTCGTCTCGGCCGCGTGGCCGGCCGCAAGCCTCTGCATACAGACCGACAGAATGTTGCGCACGCGGCGCTCGGCGTCGCGCTTGGTCTCCTCCTCGATCTGGCGGATGCGGCGAGCCGAGTCGTGGCGCGCCTGCTCCTCGATCTCCTGCAACAGCAGCTGCTTGGCCTTCGCGCCGGACATCCCGGCGACCTGCTCCAGCCGGCTCTGCACCTCGAGCCGTTCGTCGGCCAGACTCTGGCGCTGCTGGTCGAGCTCTGCCTCTCGTCGCCCGATTGACTCCTCGCGCTTGGTGATCGCGTCAGTGCGCCGGTCGAGCCCTGCGCTGCGCTCGGTGAGCGCCGCCTGCAGTGCGGTCGCCGCGTCGCGGTCGACCGTCGGACTCGTGGCCACCGCCGCCCCGTGGCTGCGGCTGTAGAGCATCGCCGCGACCACGACTGCTGCCGCGATGAGCGCTGCGGCACCGATGATTGCCATCGTCTTGTCCTCTCGCTGGGTCTGGCTGACCAGATCAACCGGGCCCTTTTTCCCTGATTACCTATGGAGAGCGACCGAGCGGTCCGCTCGCGAACCGCGAACGGATGCCACTCCAGACGGCGTATGTCACCGGGTTGCTGCGGCTAAATGAAGCTGTCGATAGCCGATCTGGACCGCTGGCGCGGCCCGTTGCAGTTTGCCGTCAACACAAGAATTCCGAAACTCGATATCTGGAGATTTGCTGGTGTTTTGCGGTCCTGGGACCGTTCGTTCGCTGGCTCCATCGTAGTACCGACTGGTTTTCGGCGCAAACGGCGGCAAATAGCGTGTCAGCCAGCACGCGCTCAGCCGTGCAAATCGCCTCTCAGCCAGCGCGCGCGTATGCCGCCAGCGCGTCGAGTGCGAGGTCGGACTCGAACCCCTTGCGGATCAGCACCCCAAGCGCCCGGTCCCGCTCACGCCGCTCCCGCGGCGGCGAGGGAAAGCGCCGGCGCAGCAGCGCGAGCGCACGGTCGAACTCGGTCTCGCCTCCGCCCCACTCGCGCTCATGCTGCGACAGCGCCGACGCGATCAGATCGCGGTCGACGCCGCGTTCGGCGAGCCCGCGCTGGATCCGTTCACTGCCCCAGCCCTCGAGCTCGCGCTTGTCGTGCACGAACATCAGCGCGAAGCGCGAGTCGTCGAGATAGCCCTCCTGGACCAGCACCTGGACGCACGTGTCCGCCGTCTCGGCGGCGATCCCCTTGCGCTCGAGCTGCAGGCGCAGTTCCTGCTTCGTGCGCTCGCGGCGGTTCAGGAATGCGAGTGCGAGTTCGAGCGCGGGCTGCAGCCGCTCGTCGGACTCGAACATCGCGGCTGACCGCTACGCGGCGCGGTCGTGCGCCTCCTCGACGGCCACCAGCGGCGGCTCGTCGTGCTCGATCTCCTTGACGAGGTCGCGGCTGATGCCGAGCGCTGAGTAGATCTTGGCCTCGAGCTCGCGCGCGGTCTCGGGATGCTCATCGAGGAACGCCTTCGCGTTGCCGCGCCCCTGACCGAGCCGCTCGTCGCCGTAGGAGAAGAACGATCCCGACTTGGTGACGATGTTGTGCTCGATCCCGTAGTCGAGCAGGCAACCCGAGGTCGAGATCCCCTTGCCGAACTCGATGTCGAACTCGGCCTGCTTGAACGGCGCCGCGACCTTGTTCTTGACGACCTTTACGCGGACCCTGTTGCCGACCGCCTCGGTCCCGTCCTTGAGCGTCTCGATCCGGCGGATGTCGAGCCGCTGGGACGAGTAGAACTTCAGCGCCCGGCCGCCCGGCTGCGTCTCGGGCGATCCAAACATCACGCCGACCTTCTCGCGGATCTGGTTGGTGAACACGCACAGGGTCTGTGAGCGATTCAGGTTGCCGGTCAGCTTGCGCATCGCCTGGGACATCATCCGCGCCTGCACGCCGACCATCTGGTCGCCCATCTGCCCCTCGAGCTCGGCGCGCGGGGTCAGCGCGGCGACCGAGTCGATTGCGACCAGGTCGACCGCGCCGGAGCGGATCAGCATGTCGACGATCTCGAGCGCCTGCTCGCCGTAATCGGGCTGCGAGACGAGCAGCTCGTCGATGTCGACACCGATCTGCTGCGCGTAGAGCGGGTCCATCGCGTGCTCGGCATCGACGAACGCGCACACGCCGCCGAGCTTCTGGGCCTCGGCGATGATGTGGTAGACGAGCGTCGTCTTGCCCGACGACTCAGGGCCGAAGATCTCGATGATCCGTCCGCGCGGGACGCCGCCGATCCCGAGTGCGATGTCGAGCGACAGCGCGCCCGTCGGGATCGCGTCGACGGCGACGCGGGCGCCCGGGTCGCCCATCCGCATCACGGCCCCCTTGCCGAACTGACGCTCGATCTGGGTCAGCGCGCCCTGCAGCGCGGCCTGGCGCTTGGCGTCGGCCTTGGGATCAGACGCGCCGTTCGATGCGCCTCTCTCGTTCTCGCTCATAGCTCGTCTCGGCTCCTTGTCTGATGCGCTTGCTCCAACCAATCAAGGTACGGCTGGCGGCGGACAGAACGGGAAGCTAGGCCCGCAGGCTAAAACAGCACAAGACGCAGCTGTGACGAATCTGTGCCAATCCTGCCTGGCGGTGCGGACGCGACGATCGGTCCCCCGTGCGCGCCCCCCGGAGCGGGCAGTCACCCGCTCGCGATGCGAGCGAAAACCTTCCACGCCCCACCCCCTCCCCCTGCGGGCCTCTCGCCGCCGCTGCTGCCAGAATGGGCGCAAAGCAATTTGAGCAAACGACGTCTGGAGAGCCGTGTCCACTCTGACCGAATCACTGAAGAACGAGCACACCAAGCGGATCCTGTACGTGACCGGGATCCGGCGGCCGTCCCTGACCCAGCGTCAGACGCCGCACTACCGGATGCCCAAGCTTCAGGCGAACGGCGGCTGGCTGCAGCTGCAGAAGTACGACGGTCCGGAGATCCCCAAGGACGAGTACGAGAACCTCACGTACACGACCTATTCGACCGACGACGCGACCAGGTTCGCGCCGATCACATCGTGCACCGGTGAGCTCGAGCTCAAGGGCTTCGAGGCCTACGGCAAGCCAGACCTCGACGGCGTCTGGACCGAGAATGCGCAGAAGTGCCCGTCGATCGTCAAGTGGGTCGAGTCGATCGGCGCCCGCTTCGGCCGCGTGCAGCTGCTGAGGATGCGGCCCAACACGATGCGTGAGTGCCGCTGGGGCCTGCATCTGGACAACAACAACGCGGCCAACAACCCGGACGAGAACGGCTGGGTGGTGCGCGTCTGGCTCGAGCTGACCGACGACGACTCGAGTGCGCTGGTCGTTCGCAAGGACCAGTTCGACAAGCGCACGGAGGTCGCGATCCCGCTGCCGCGCTACCAGCAGGCGGTGGTCGACTCGGAGTTCCTCTACCACGGCGGCTACCACCACGGCCCCGGCATCCGCTACGCGCTGATCGTCAGCTGCGAGAGCGGTCCGGCGCTGGAGAAGTGGGTCGACTCGCAGCTTCCGCAGTAGGCGACAGGTCGCCTGGCGGCGCCCCACCGGAGCCCAACCGAACGCTGGCCAGCGCCTCGTAGCGCGCACCCGCACGCGCGAGACGTGAACGCATCAGGACGACCGACGAGCCGACGAAGCTGGCCGGCGCCGGTGGCGGCAGCTCAACCACCGCCACCGTGGCGCGCCTCGCGACCCGCGCGACCGTCACGTGCGCGCGAAACGGACGCCGCTCGGGCTCATACCAGCCACCACGCGCGAGCGCGGACGAGAGCTCGGCCTGTGCCCGCCCGAGTGCGCCCTGGTGATCGTCGAGGTCGACGGCCAGCACGCGCGGGCGACGTGGCGGCAGCCACGCCGGCCTGCCGACCGTCAGCACCGGGCGCGGGCAGTCGCGCGCACAGCGGCAAGCAGATGCGATCGACGAGATCTCGTCCGCCGGCTGCGACCCCAGGAAGCAGAGCGTGACGTGCAGGTCATCGAGCCGCACCATCCGCAGCCCGGGATCGACCTGGCCCAGCCGGTCTGAACGCCACTGCCCGAGCGCCGCCCGCACAGGCGCAGGCAGCTCGAGGGCCACGAACAGCCGCGCCCGCTCGGGCGTCGCGCGCGTTGCGGCGTCATCGGTCACGGCCGCCCTAGTGCCCCGGGCCGGTCACCGGCGCTTGTCGCTCGAGGCCAAGGCGGTCGCGGCCTGGTCCGACTCCCCCAGCAGCAGCCGGCGCAGCATGTGCATCGCGACCGTCACCGAGCGGTCCCGGACGTCGCTGCGCCCGCCCGGCATCCGAGTGCTGTGGGTGATCGAGCGGCCCTCACGATCACAGACTGAGATGCAGACGAGACCGACAGGCTTCTCGGCAGTGCCGCCACCGGGACCCGCGATGCCCGTGATGCCGACTCCAATCGAAGCGCCGAGACGCCGAGCCGCGCCCTCGGCAAGCGACACCGCAACCTGCGTCGAGACCGCGCCAAAGCGCTCGATCAGCTCAGGGTCGACGCCCGCGAGCTCGACCTTCGCCTCGTTCGAGTAGACGACCAGGCCGCCGCGGAAGTACGTCGACGCTCCGGCCCGGTCCGTCAGCCGCGCGGCGAGCATCCCGCCGGTGCATGACTCTGCGAGCGCGATCGTGTGACCGCTCAGCAGCCCCGCGAGTTGCTCGTCGATCGTCGAGCCGTCCTCCGAGAACAGGGTGTCGGCATGGCGCGAGCGGATGAACTCGAGCAGCGCGGCGTACGCCTCGCGGGCGGGTGGCTCGTACCGCGTCGCGACCTCGATCTCCCCGCGACGCAGGCAGGTCGTAATCTCGAGTGGCTCGAGGTCAAGGCCGGCCTCGGAGGCGGCCCGCAGCGTGTTGGCGATCTCGGACTCGGGAATCCCGAACAGGCGCACGACCTCGTTGACGTACGTCGTGGCGCCGGCGATCGCAGCCACGAACGCGTCGGTCGCCACGGCCGCCTCCCACATCGGCCGAAGCTCGCGCGGCGGCCCCGGCAGCACGACCACGGTCGGACCGGTGCCGGACCGCGGCGGCACCACGAGCCCGGGCGCCGTGCCGACCGGATCCAGCACCGTGGCACCCTCCGGAATCACCGCCTGCTTCTGGTTCGAGCGCCTGATCGCGTCGCGGTCGAGCCCCGGCCAGCGCTTCATCATCGGCTCGAGGATCTCGGCGATCCGCCGCTCGAGCGCTGCGTCCAGAACCATCTCCCGGCCGCAGAAACCGCCCACCACCTCGGCGGTCAGGTCGTCGGCGGTCGGGCCCAGGCCGCCGCTCGTGACGACCATCGCCATTCCCTGATCGCGCATCGACTCCAGCGCCGCCAGCAGGTCACCCGGGCGGTCGCCGACGATCTGGATCACCGCCGTGTCGACCCCCAGCTCGCGCAGGCGCTCCGACAGCCACGGGCCGTTGCGGTCGGAGATGATGCCCGTCAGGACCTCAGTGCCGGTGACCAGGATCCCAGCCCGGGGAGGCGAGGACTCGGTCATGCGGGGGCGGAGACTGAACTCATGCGCAACGCGGCTGAGCAGACGGCGGCAGCGTGTGATGTGACCCGGGAAGCAACTCGAGGCCGATCGCAGTCGACGAGGCCGCAATCGGCACCGAGACACCGTTGACCTTCATCTGAATCGCGTTGTTGCCGAGCGTCAGCAGCATCTTCGGTGCCGTCTTGACCGGGATCGTCTGCCCGGTGTCGTAGATCACGCCAGGGATCAGAGTCTTGCCGTTGCCGTCGACCAGGCACACGTACACCTGCCCGGTGGGGGTCAGCTGCAGCTTGACGAGCGTCGGCTTGGGCTTATGCGCCGGAGTCGTGCCATGGCGCGGATGGTGGTGTTTTGAGGTCGTCGTGGTCGAACTCGTGGTCGAGCCGCTGTTCGGGCTCGAGCGGATGCCGACGAAGTACAGCGCGACGATCACCACGACGAGCACGCCGACGATCGCCGCCCACGGTGGGATCAGCGGGCCCTTGGGCGCACGCTCGCGCTCGCGGCCCAACGGCGCGATCGGTCGCGGCTCGTGGTCGGGCGCGGGCTCATAGCGCCGCTTGTAGTCGTCGATCAGCTGACGGGTGTCGAGGCCCAGGTACTCGCCGTACGTGCGCAGGAAGCTGCGCGTGTAGACGTCGCCCGGGAGCAGGTCCCACTCCTCGTTCTCGAGCGCGCGGAGGTATTTCGCGCGGATCTTGGTACTGACCTCGACCTCGCTGATGTCGATCTTGGCGCGCATCCGCGCCTCCCGCAGCCGGGAGCCGATTTCATCCATCGCTGACAAGGCTACCGGCGAAGGGCCGGTTCAAAAGTCCCGCAAATCGACATCCGGATCGTCGTCGCCGTCCCGCGTGCTGGGGACGGTCGCCGGCGCCCTGGATGACGGCGCATCGGCTTCGGCAAGGTGCGAGAGGATCCGTGGGACATCGGCCTCGGTGATCAGCACCTGGCGTGGCTTGGAGCCTTCATAGCCGGAGATGATGCCGCGCCGCTCGAGCATGTCGATCAGGCGCCCCGCCCGGGTGTAGCCAAGCCGCAGCCGCCGCTGGAGCATCGAGGTCGACGCGGTCCCCATCTGGGCGACGAGCGCGATCGCCTCCTCGAGCAGCGGGTCCTCGTCGGGATGGAGCGCATCGTCGTCATCGCCCGCCGGCTCCTCTGAGGCGACCTCCTCCAGCAGCTCCTCGTGGAACTCGGGCTCGCCCTGGCGCCGCCACGCATCGGTCAGCTCGAGGATCTGCGCCTCGTCGATGTAGGCCCCCTGGATCCGCTGCAGCTTCGAGGAGCCGACCGGCGAGAACAGCATGTCGCCCTGACCGAGCAGTGACTCGGCGCCGTTGTGGTCGAGGATCACCCGCGAATCGGTCTGGCTGGAGACAGCGAACGCGATCCGCGACGGCACGTTGGCCTTGATCATGCCCGTGATCACGTCGACCCGCGGCGACTGCGTCGCGAGCACCAGATGAATGCCGACCGCGCGCGCCTTCTGCGCCAGGCGGATGACCGAGTCCTCGACATCGGCGGGTGCGACCATCATCAGGTCGGCGAGCTCGTCGATCACACACAGCACGTATGGCAGCGGCGGCTCGCTCCGCGCGGCGCGGGCGCGGTTGAGCTCCGGGAGGCTGCGCGTGCGCGCCAGCGACATGATCGAGTAGCGCTGCTCCATCTCCTTGACCAGGTTCTGGAGCGCGTTGGCCGCCATCCGCGGGCTCGTGATCACCGGCGTCAGCAGGTGCGGGATCGACTCGTAGTGGTTGAGCTCGACCTGCTTGGGGTCGACCAGCAGCAGACGAACGTCGTGCGGGGTGGCGCGCAGCAGAATGCTCGACAGCATCGCGTTCACGCATGCGGACTTGCCCGAGCCGGTCGTACCGGCCACCAGCAGGTGCGGCATCTTGGTCAGGTCGGCGCCGATCGCGTGGCCGGAGATGTCCTTGCCGAGCCACACGGTCAGCGGTGACCAGTCTTCCGGCGGCTCCTGGAAGACGTCCCCGAGGTGGACGATCCGGCGGTTGCTGTTGGGGACCTCGACGCCGACCGCCTGCTTGCCGGGGATTGGGGCCAGGATCCTGATGTCGGTCGCGGCCAGCGCGTAGGCGAGGTCGTCCTTGAGCTGCGCCACCTTCGAGACCTTGATCCCGGGCGCCAGACGGAGCTCATAGCGCGTGATGTGCGGCCCTGTGACGCGGCCGATCACCTTCGCCTCGATCCCGAAGTGGCCCAGCGTCTCGAGCAGCGTGCGCGCCACCTGCTCCTGGCCGGCCGTGTCGGGTCGCGCGGCCTCCCCCGTCGAGCGGGTCAAAAATCGGGGCCCCGGAACGCGCCAGACGAACTCCGGGTCGTCCGTGATCGAAGCGCGATAGCGGCCCTGTGGGGTCAGATCCTCCGGCGACACCGGCGCCGGTGGACCGGCCTCGGGAGCATCGCCGGCCGCAGCGACGCCGTCGACCTCGCTGAGATCGTCGAGCTCCGGCTCGGCGTCGAGCTCCGGCGGAGGCTCGGCGATCGCCGGCGCCTCGACGTGCGTCGCGCGCACGATCAGCTCGTTCGTTTCGGGCTCAGGCGGAAACAGGGGCTCGATCGGCTCGCCGCCGGCCGCCACGGTCGCCGGGCGGCGCGCAATCGTCGCCCGCAGATCGTCGGTCGACCGCCGCAGCGCGCGGCCGGTGCCGGCGACCCCGGTGCCGGTGGCTCTGATCGCACCGGCGAGCGTCGCGCCTGTGACGAGGATCACGCCGGCGACGAACAGGAACACCGCGAGGATGCTCGCGCCGAGCGTCGAGACCAGATGCGACGTAACCCACAGCTCGCCTTGCCCGACGGCGCCCCCACGTGTCTCAAAGCTCGTCGCCTGCCAGTAGGCGTGTGCCGGCACCGGCCCCGGGCCAAGACCGAGCGTCCCGGCGGCGAGCGCCAGCGTCAACGCCGCGACCAGACACAGGATCCCGGTTCGCATCGGCCTTGCCGGCGGGTGCAATTCGCGCGCCAGGATCAGCCCACCGGCCAGCGCCAGCGCTGCCGGTACCGCGTACCCGAGCGCCCCGAAAACGAACCGCGTGGCTCGTACCGCGCCATCCCCAAGCGCCCCACCGGCCCAGCCGGCATACGCGATCCCGCCGAGGAAGATCCCGAGCGCGATCAGCGCCAGCGCGATGATGTCGAGGTGGTGGGACTCGAGCGCGACGGTCGGTAGCCGCGGCCGGGCTGCGAGCAGCGAACGCTGGGCGCGCGCCGGCGGGCGCGAGCGCTTGCTCGACTTGCGCTTCTGGCTCGTGGACATGTCCGAACTGGTGGCTTCGACGGGGGCGGCCCGCCTCCTGCCGCCCGCTGCCCGATCACCGCTCGCCGACGGTTAATAAGGACCCTCTAAAAGCGCGCACGGCGCGCCGTCTGTGTCCCTACCATCTTCCGCACCGATGGTCGATTACGAGCGCCCCCCCCGCGTCCTGGTGGTCGAGGACGACGACGCGATCGCGCAGGTGCTGACGCGCTCGCTGCGCATGGAGGGCTATGAGGTCAGGGTCGCCGAGGACGGGCCCGTGGCGCTCGAGCAGGCGCATGGGTTCCTGCCCGACCTGGTCGTGCTGGATCTCGGCCTCCCCGGCATGGACGGCATCGAGGTCGCAAAGCGCCTACGCAGCCAGGAGGACGACGTCCCGATCCTCGTCCTCACGGCCCGTGACGCGATCGAGTCGCGCGTCGAGGGGCTCGACGCGGGCGCCGATGACTACCTTGTCAAGCCGTTCGAGCGCCAGGAGCTGCTCGCGCGGCTCCGGGCGCTGCTGCGGCGCCGGCCGCCGCGGGGCCAGGCGAACCTGAGCGTCGGGGATCTGAAGCTCAACCCCGACACGCACGAGGTCGCGCGGGGCGACCGGCCGGTCGATCTGACGCAGCGCGAGTTCGAGCTGCTCGAGTATCTGATGCGCAACGAACGGATCGTGGTCTCGCGCCAGCGGCTGCTCGATGAGGTCTGGGGCTATGACCCTTTCTCGATGACGAATACGATCGAGGTGTTCGTCTCCAACCTACGACGAAAGCTTGAAGCGGGTGGCGAGCCCCGGCTCCTACATACGATCCGCGGCGCGGGCTACGTTCTCCGCGTATAGGTCGGTCCCGATCCGCTGGCGACTGGCCGGCGGCTCCGCGGCGCTGACGTTCGTGATCCTGGCGGGGTTCGCGACGATCGTCGGCGTCCTGATCAACCGCCAGGTGCGTCTTCAGTTCGACGACCAGCAGAACTCGAACTTCAGCCAGCTCTACTCGGACCTCAACCACAAGCTGACCGAGAAAGGGCTGACTCTGGACTGCAACAACGCCAGGGTCCACCTCGGTGACATCGGCAGCGTCGGCAACGCGCAGATCCGCATCTTCGATTCCGCCGACGGACTGCCTCTATGCACACAGAAGGACATCCGTGGTCCCAAGTCCCCGCTCAAGCCGGCCCTGTTCGCGATCGCACCTAGCAGACCCATCGGCACCTTCACGACAGCTGGCTACCGCGCGGAAGTCAGACCGATCGTGGTCAAACCGTATGGAACCGCGACGCTGCTTTACGCCGAGCCGCTGTCGGACGTCGACCACACGCTCGCCGAGGTCCAGATCTTCCTGTTGCTCGGCGTACTCGGTGGCACCGTTGCCGCCCTGCTGGCAGGGCTGTTCGTATCGGCGCGCGCGATGCGGCCGATCGTCGAGCTGACCGACGCCGCGCGCGAGATCGAGCGCACCCGAGACCCGACCCGGCAGATCCCCCACCCCGAGGCGGAGGACGAGATCGCCGAGCTGGCGCGAACCCTGGAGGGGATGCTCGGGGCGCTGGACGCCGCGCGCAGCGACACGCAGGCGATGCTCGACCGCCAGCGCGAGTTCGTCGCCGACGCATCGCACGAGCTGCGGACACCGCTGACGAGCGTGCTCGCGAACCTCGAGCTGCTCAACGAGGAGCTGACCGGAGAGCAGGCCGAGACCGCGGAGGCGGCGCTCCGGTCGACGCGAAGAATGCGGCGGCTGGTTGGCGACCTGCTGCTGCTGGCGCGGGCCGACGCGCGTCGTGCGCCGCCGCGGCGCACGACCGACATCGGCGAGGTGCTGATCGAGGCAGCCTCGGAGCTCGGTCCGATGGCCGACAACCACGAGTTGTCGATCGACGCCCAGCCGGCGCTCGTCGACGGGGTTCGCGACGAGCTTCACCGGCTCGTCCTCAATCTGCTCGAGAACTCGGTCCGGCACACGCCACCCGGAACGCAGATCCGCGCGAGCACCCAGAACGGCGGCGCCAGCGCGGTCCTGATCGTCGAGGACACCGGGCCTGGGATCCCGCCGGCGCTCGAGCAGCGGGTGTTCGAGCGCTTCGTGCGCGGCGGCCGCGATGGTGGCCGTGGATCGGGACTCGGCCTGGCGATCGTCCGCGCGGTCGCCGAGTCGCACGGCGGCACGGTCGAGATGCAGCGTCCAACAAAAGGAACCGGGACGCGCTTCGTGATCCGGATTCCGACCGCCGGCGGCGAGCAGCCGCAGGTCGCCGGTCAGACCTCGACGACCACCGGCAGGACCATCGGACGCCGCCGCAACCGCTCGTAGACGAACGTCGCGAGGTCGTCGTGCAGCTCCTGCTGGAGCACGTCGATCTCACGGATTCCGTCCTGTGCAGCCCGAGCCAGCGAGGCTTCGACCTCATCGCGGATCTCGGCCACGAGGCCGTCGGCCTGCTCGATGAACGGCACGCCGCGGAATATCACCTCCGGTGGCACGACCGACTCGCCGCTCTGCTCTGAGACGGTCGCGACGACGATGAATATGCCGTCGGCGGACAGCATCCGGCGGTCGCGGAGCGCGACGTCGGCCGGGTCGCCGATATCGACGCCGTCGACGAAGATCATCCCGGCCTGCTCACGCTCCCCGAAGCGTGCGCCGCGCGCGTCGATCTCGAGCGGCAGGCCGTTCTCGCCGCTGAACACGGACTCCGGATCGATCCCGACCGCGTCGGCCAGCTGGGCGTGCAGGTGCAGGCGCTTGTGGTCACCGTGGACGGGCAGCACGTATCGCGGCCGGACGAGATTCAGCATCAGCTTCACCTCTTCGGCGTAGCCGTGGCCGGAGGCGTGAATCGGCGCCTCACGCGGGGTGATCACACTGCAGCCGACGTGGTAGAGCCGGTCGATCGTCTCGCTGACCGCGCGCTCGTTGCCGGGGATCGGGGTCGCCGAGAAGACCACGGTGTCGCCGCGGTGAAGGGTGATCTGGCGGTGGTCGTCGTAGGCCATCCGGCGCAGCGCCGAAAGCGGCTCGCCCTGTGAACCGGTCGAGATCACGACCAC
Source organism: Solirubrobacteraceae bacterium (assembly GCA_052147875.1). Classification (GTDB taxonomy): domain Bacteria; phylum Actinomycetota; class Thermoleophilia; order Solirubrobacterales; family Solirubrobacteraceae; genus Palsa-465. The sequence goes on from JBKQJQ010000048.1 coordinate 12,753, forward strand.
CTTGTGGTCTGGCCAGTCCTCGACTTCCTGCGGCTGGATCATCATTCCCTCGGGAACCTCGATGTGGCCGAGCGAGCGGCCGATGTTGACGTTCTTGCGCATCGAGCGGCCGACCAGCGCGACCTTGCGACCGAGCGCAGCGGCGGCGTCGACGACCTGCTGCACGCGATGGATGTTGGACGCGAAGCTGGTCACGATGATCCGCCCCTCGGCGCGCGCGAACACCTCCTCGAGGTGCGGGCCCACCTCGCGCTCGGAAGGCGAGAAGCCCGTGCGGTCGACATTGGTCGAATCGCCGCACAGGAGCAGGACGCCCTCGCTGCCCAGCTCGGCCAGCCGCGCGGCGTCGGCCGGCGCCCCGTCGACCGGCGTCTGATCAAACTTGTAGTCGCCGGTCAGCAGGATCGTGCCGAGCTCGGTCCGGAGCGCCACCGCGCAGGAATCGGGGATCGAGTGCGTCATGTGAATGAGCTCGAGGCTGAATGGGCCCAGATCGACGTCGTCGCCTGGGGCCAGGTCCTCTAGGTCGGCGCTGCGCAGATCGTGCTCGTCCAGCTTCGAGCGCGCCATCGCGATCGTCAGTGGGCCTCCGTACACCGTGGGCGCGCCGTCACTGCCGAGTTCGCGGAGGATCCACGGCAGCGCGCCGAGGTGGTCCTCGTGGCCGTGGGTGATGACGATCGCCTCGATGTCGGCCGCACGGTCTCGGAGGTAGGCGAAGTCCGGCAGCACGAGATCGATCCCGAGCTGCTCGGCGGTCGGGAACCGCAGGCCCGTGTCGACGACCACGATCCGGCCGTCGAGCTCGACGACCGTCATGTTCTTGCCGATCTCGCCGAGCCCGCCGAGCGGCAGCACCCGCAGTGTGTTCCCGTTCACTTCGCGCTAGCTCGGGTGCGCCCGGTCATCCAGCCGCCACGGACAGCATCCCGTGACGCTCGAGCATTGCGTGAACGAGCTCGAGCTCGGAGTCATCGAGCCCGACGTACGGAAGCCGCGGCGCCCCCACCGGTAGCCCGATCATCGCCAGCGCCGCCTTGAGGCTGCACGCGAGCGGCGCGATCGCGAGATCGCGGTAGACGTCAGCCAGCCCAGCCTCGATCTCGCGCCGGTTGTCGGGCTCGTCGACTATCCGGTGCATCTCGTCGCCGAACACGTGACTCGCGGTCAGCACGCCGCCGGGCTCGCCGAGATCGAGCACGTCGGCGAGCATGTCGTCGTTGCCGGCGTAGATCGCCAGCCCATCGACCTTGGCGAGATTCGCGTGGTTGGCCTGCTTGACGCCGCAGATCTGATCGATCTGCGCGAGCTCGGCGAGCAGGTCGTTGGGCAGGTCGGATGCGGTCCGCTGGGGGATGTTGTAGAGCAGGATCGGGAGGTCGGTGGCCGCCGCGACCGCCTTGTAGTGGGCGATGATTCCGCGCCGGTTGGGGCGGTTGTAGTACGGGTTGACCGACAGCAACGCGTCGGGGCGCAGCTCGCTGGCGCGCTCGGTGAGATGCACGGCATGCCTGGTGTCGTTCGAGCCGACACCGGCTACGACGGTCCCGCGGCCGGCCATCTCCTTGACCGCGAGCGCGATCACCGCCAGCTTCTCGTCGTCGCTCAGCGTCGCTGACTCGCCGGTCGTACCGCACACGACCAGCCCGTCGGATCCATGCGCGACGAGGTGGTTGATCAGCCGGACAGCCGCGTCCTCGTCGAAGCGGCCGCGATCATCGAATGGCGTGACCATCGCGGTCAGGATGGCGCCGAGGTCGAGAGGCATCGAGCCGATTATCGCACCCCCTCGGTCGACTGTTACGGCTCGTGCTGCGTGCCCCAGGTGAGGACCGACAGAGGCGCCATCACGCCGTGCTTCTCATGCACCGGTGCGGGGCTCGCCTCGACCTCGGGCTTGGGCGGCTGCGAGACGACGTGGGTCACGCGCGCACCGGTGATGCGTTCGATCCGTTCCGGCAGCCCGGCGTGCAGCCACTTGGAGACCTTCTGGGGCAGCGTCGAGACCACGATCTCGTCATAACGGCGTGGATCCCACTCGTCGGAGACCGCGAGGATCGGGTCGCCGCTGCCAACGCGGCCGTCGATCTCCAATCCGGCACCGCGCAGCTCCGCGAGCGCCTCGTCGAGCCTCGCACGCGCCACCTCCCTGCCGCCTGCGACCGCGTCGGCCGGGACGATCAGCGTGAACTTCGCGGATCCCTGCTCTGCCCTTTGAACGAGCGCCATGCGCAACTCCTCGGACGCAGCGGTGATGTTCGCCACGACCAGCACGTTTGTCGTCCAGGACATGCATACCTCCCGGGGTGTGCGTGTTATTGCACTCTAAAACTTAGCGCGCGAGAAGTTACCCCTGCCGCAGGATGCAAGCGTGCGCTCAGGCAGCGGGGAGCTCGCGCTCGTATACACGCCAGCGCTTGACGAGCCTGCCGCCCATCGCCTCCAGGCCACGGTTCATCGAGGTGTTGATCTCAAGGATGAAGCTCGCCTCGCCGTGCTTCTGGCGGCTGTGCTGGGCGGTCTTGAAGTGCTCCAGGTACAGCGCCGCCGCGACGCCCGTGTGCTGGTATTCGGGCAGCACGCCGAGGAAGCCGACCCGCAGACGGTCGATGATCCGCCCGCGCATCAGGTAGTACAGCCATCCGAGCGGCAGCAGGCGGCCCTTCATCTTCTTGTAGACCTGGTGGATGTCGGGGATCGTGATCGCCATCGCCACCGTCTTTCCGTCCGCCTCGGCGATCATGAACCAGTCGCGCGAGTAGACGAGCTGCATGTCGATCGCGTATGCGTCGAGGTCGGCCTTCGAGTATGGGACGAAGCCCCAGTTGTGCGACCACGCGGCGTTGTAGACCTTCGCGAACTCGTCCAGCTCGCGGCGCAGGTGCAGGCGCGACATCCTGCGGATCGTGATTCCGTACTTGTCGTGCGCCCGCTCGGCGATCTTCGGCAGAGCCGGGTTCATCCGCTCACGGTCTGTGATCGACAGATCCCAGCCGTACAGGTCCATCGCCTTGGTCAGCCCCGCCTCCTCGCAGCGGCGCTGATAGTAGGGCGGGTTCCACGGTTCGCGGATCAGCGGCTCATGGTCGAAGCCCTCGATCATCACGCCGCTCTCGTCGTTGATCTGGAAGTTCATCGGGCCGACCATCCGGTCGCAGCCGTGGGTCCGCAGCCACTGCTCGGCGACGGCCAGCAGCGCCTGCACGATCTCGAGGTCGTCCTCGAACTCGAGGAACCCGAACATCCCCCACTTGCTGGAGTGAAACTCGTTGAACGCGCTGTCGACCTGGGCCGTGATCCGCCCAACGACCCGCCCATCACGCCGGGCCAGGAAGTACTGGGCCTCGCCGTGCGTGAAGTAGGCATTGAGCTTGCGCGTCAGAAACAGATAGCGCTCGAGCTTGAGCGGCGGGATCCACGGGGTTCCGGCGTGCAGCCGGAACGGCAGCGCCACGAACTCCCGCAGGTCCTTGGGGCCTTTGACCGCGCTAACTTCGATCGACATCGGCTCGGAACCGTATCGGAGGTGAACCGTTTGGGCTCGGCGCCAGCGCTGGATCACGTTCAGGTCGCGGCGCCGCCCGGCTGCGAGGAGGCGGCGCGGCGGTTCTACGGTGAGCTGCTCGGGCTGCCCGAGCTAGAGAAGCCCGCTTCGTTGCGCGGGCGGGGCGGTGTCTGGTTCTCGCTCGCGGGCGCGCAGCTGCACATCGGCGTCGCCGCGCCGTTCGTACCGGCGAGCAGGGCGCACCCCGCGCTGCGGGTCGCCGACGAGCAGGCGCTCGAGGCGCTCTCGCAGCGTCTCGCGGCCGAGGGCGTCGGAGTCCGGTGGGACGCGGAGATCGCCGGCATCAGCCGCTTCTTCACCAGCGACCCATGGGGCAACAGGCTCGAGCTGCTGGCCGTCAGGCGGCCGTGAGCGCTGGCGCGTCGCGCTCGCCCTTGCCGCGATAGCGCGGGCCGTGGTACGGGCCCGGCTTCGGCCGCGACTGGCCGCCTGGCAATGCCAGACGCAGGATCGTGCGCTGCACCATCCCGAGCTGCGAGTGGAACGGGCCGCTGTTGTACGGGAGCCCGTAGCGCTCGCAGATCTCGCGCACGCTGGGGGCGATCTCGCCGTAGCGGGTGCTCGGCATGTCAGGGAACAGGTGATGCTCGACCTGGTAGCCGAGGTTTCCGCTGATCACGTGAAACAGCGGCCCACCGTCGATGTTGGCGGCGCCGACCAGCTGGCGGACATACCAGCCGCCACGGGTCTCCTCGGCCGTCTCCTCCTGCGTGAAGGTGTAGGTCTGATCGGGGAAGTGGCCGCAGAAGATGATCGCGTAGGACCAGACGTTGCGGATCAGATTGGCGGCCAGATCGGCGGTCAGCGTGCGCTTGAACGGCTCACGGAACGAACGCCGGGCGACAAGCTGCGAGAGCAGGCCGTCGCCGCCGCCGGTCCGGGCCGCCTTGCGAAGCGCACGCCGCGCCTTGCGGCCGAGCCCCTGGGCCCGGCTCTCGCCGCGCCGCTTCGCCGCCAGCACGCCGGCCTCGATCGCGGTCATCACCAGACCGCTGATCAGCGGCCAGGCGATGTAGTCCTTGGTGATCTGGGTGCGCGCCTTGCCCGCGATCCCCTTCAGCTCTTTGCGGACCTGCTTGATGTCCTTGTCGCCCGCCCGGATCGCCTCGAAATCGAGGTCGTGAACCGCGACCCCCCACTCGAACAGAAGCGACAGCAGAACGTTGTAGAACGGCTGCAGCAGGTAGACCGGGTGCCACTTCTGGGCGGGGTCAATCCGCATGATCTCGTAGCCGAGATCGCGGTCCTTGCCGATGATGTTCGTGTACGTGTGATGGATGTAGTTGTGCGAGTGACGCCACGCTTCGGCGGTCGACGCCGTGTCCCAATCCCACGCCCGCGAGTTGATCACCGGGTCGTTCATCCAGTCCCACTGGCCGTGCAGGACGTTGTGACCGATCTCCATGTTCTCGAGGATCTTCGCCATTCCCAGCGTCGCCGCACCAATTACCCACGGGCCTCGCCAGCGCGAGAAAATCAGCTCCACCCTGCCGATCAGCGCCAGCCGTCGCTGGAACGCGATCATCGAGCGGATGTAGCGCGCGTCCCGGTCGCCGAGGTCCGCCTTGACCTGCTCGTGGAGCTCGTCGAACTCCTTACCGAGCTGCTCGATCTGTTCCGGGGTCAGGCGATGCAGTGGGTTCTCGGAGACGTCGATCGGGGCGGCGCCGCCGCTGCTGTGGCCGTTCTGGGTCGCGGTTGTCATCTGACTCCTTCTGTCGGGGTGCTCAAAGTTCGATCTCGATCGGTCCCTCGGGTGCGCTGATGCAGGTGCGGATCACCTCGCCCTCCTGGCCGTAGACGTTCCCGTTTCTGAGGTCGCGCACGCGACCGGTGCGCAGCTCACCGGCGCATGTGTGGCAGATCCCCTCGCGACAGCCGCACGGCAGATTGAGCCCAGCCTCCTCGCCGCAGACGAGGATCGGCGTCTTGCCGTCGGACTCCGCGCCGGCGTCGGACTTGAGGAAGGTGATCGTCCCCCCTTCGCCCTCGGTCCCGTCGCCGAGGCCGAGCCTCGGCTGGAAGCGCTCGAAGTGCAGCCTGTCCGCGTCGCTCTCCTGCTCCCAGTGTTCCGCGAGCGCGTCGAGCATGTCGCCGGGTCCGGACACGAACGCCTCGCGTTCGCGCCAGTCCTCACACAGCCGGTCGAGATCCTTGGGCGCGATCCGCCCCTCGTCCGCGGTCAGCTGCTCGTGCAGCATGAACCGGTCGTGGCGCCTCGCCAGCGCTCTGATCTCGTCACCGAAGATCACCTCGTCGGCTCGCCGGGCAGAGTGCAGGAGAACGACATCACAAAGCTGGCCCGACTGGTCGAGGTGGCGCAGCATGCTCATGATCGGGGTGATCCCACTGCCGGCGCTGATGAACAGGAGCTTGTCGGGTAGCGGGTCCGGGAGCACGAACTCTCCCTCGACACCCCCGAGCGAGACGATCGTTCCGATCCTGGCCCGCCGCACCAGGTACGGCGAGACTTTGCCCGCGTCGACGTTCTTGACCGTGATGCTGATCAATCCGTCGCGGCGTGCGGGATCGGACGTCAACGAGTACGCGCGCCAGTGCCGCACTCCCTCGATGTCGAGCCCGATCCGCAGGTATTGGCCCGGCTGATGCCCCGACCAGCGGTAGCCCGGCTTGATCGAGACGGTCGCCGCATCGCGCGTCTCGTGGTCGATCGTCTCGATCCGGCCACGCAGCTCACGCGTCGACCACAGCGGGTTGATCAGCTCCAGGTAGTCGTCCACAAGCAGCGGCGAACTCAGCGACGCCAGCGCGCGCAGCACACGGCGCTGGAGCGGGTGGACATTCGGCTTTGCTCCTCTCTCCGGCATCCCGTTCTACTCACAAGTAATATCCATTCGGGTAGATTCCTAAGCGATTTGTCTTCGAGGGAGGCACCAAGGTCCGGCGCCCATCCCAGGCTCGACGGGCGCCGAGCCGGTACCCGCGGCGTACCACGTTCGGTGCGCGAGCCGCTGATCCTCAGCGTCGCCGGCCAGGTGTTCGCTGATGACGGCTACGAGCACGCTTCGATGGATCGGATCGCCGAGCTGGCTGGCGTGTCCAAGCCGATGCTGTACGCGTACTTCGGCTCCAAGGAGGGCCTGTACGTCGCATATATCGAGCGCAACGGGCGCGAGCTCGTCCGGCGACTGGTCTCGGCTGATCGCTCCGACACCTCGCAGACGGCCCGGTTGCGGGCGGTGATCGCAGAGTTCCTCGGCTTCGTCGAGGAGCGGCGCGACGGCTGGACGGTCCTGTTCCACGAGGTCAACGCCGGCCGACCACCGATCGAGCTGGTCATGCAGCTGCGAAATCAGGTCGTGTCCGAAGTCGCGCGGATGCTCGAGGCCGGAAGCGCGTCGTGGCCGGGACTCGAGGCGCCGGCTTCTGACGGCATCGCGCACGCGATCGTCGGCGCCGGCGAGTCGCTGGCCAACTGGTGGCTCGAGCACCCGACCGTCGCTCGCAGCGAGGTCACCGACTGGTTCGTGGGGCTCGCCCAGGCCGCGATCACGTCGGCCGGGCACGCCGACGGGCGCGGGCCCAGCTAGTCGCTCAGCAGGTTCTCGAGCCCGACAACCGGCGAGTCGGTCAGCTCCGCCACCTTACGAACCGCCAGCAGCACCCCCGGCATGAACGAGTAGCGGTCGATCGAGTCGTGGCGGATCGTGAGCGTCTGCCCGACGTCACCAAGGATCACCTCCTGGTGGGCGACCAGGCCGGGCAGCCGGACGGAGTGGACCGGGACCTCGCTCCCACCCTCTCGTGCCGCCGCCATCAGCGCGGCCGTACGGGCCGCGGTTCCGCTCGGCTTATCGAGTTTGCCGTCGTGGTGAAGCTCGATGATCTCGGCGGCGCGCATATGCCGCGCCGCCTGAGCGGCGAACTGCATCATCAGCACTGCGCCGATCGCGAAGTTCGGCGCCACGAACACGTTCGCGCCCGCGCCGCGAAACGACTCGAGCTCGGACGCATCCCAGCCGGTTGTGCCAATCACGACGTGGACGCCCGCCTGCACTGCTTCGCGGGCATTGGCAAGCGCGGTGCCCGGCACCGTGAAGTCGACCATCACATCCGGCCCCTCGGCGAGTGCCTGCGCAACCGTCGTCTCGAGCGCCGGATCGGCGCGCGCGACGAGCTCCATATCGTCGGCCCCTTCGACCGCCTCGCAGACGGTCTGACCCATTCGCCCGGCGGCGCCCGCAACCGCGACGTGGATCATCCGGCGGCGCCCGCAACCGCGACGTGGATCATCCGGCGCTCTCCACGAGCGCCGGCGCGACCTCGGCGAGCGCCTCTGCGAAACGCTCCTCGTCGGGACCGATGCCGGCCGCCGACAGGCGCTCGGGCGCCCATAGCTCCTGAGCCAGCGCGACCAGGTCGTCCTGCGTGACAGCGTCGATCCGTCGCACGAGCTCGTCGATCGCCATCAGCTCCTCGCCCGCCAGTACCTCGGAACCGAGCCGGTTCATACGCGCGCCCGTCGACTCGAGCGCCAGCACAACGCGGCCCTTGAGGTTCTCCTTGGCGCGATGCAGCTCCTCCGCGGTTGCCGGCTGAACCATGCAGTGCGCCAGCTCGGAACCGACGACACCGAGCGCCTGCGCCAGGTTGTCACTCCTGGTGCCGACGTACAGGCCAACCTGTCCCGTGTCCTGGTAGGCACTGGTGAACGAGTACACGGCGTAGGCGAGGCCGCGACGCTCGCGGATCTCCTGGAAGAGCCGCGACGAAGAGGTGCCACCAAAGATCGCGTCGAACACTCGCAGCGCAAAGCGGCGGTCATCGTGACGGGAAAGGCCGGTGGCTCCCAGGCAAACGTGGAACTGCTCGGTGTCCTTGCGCTCGAAGCGACGGCGGGGGCCTCCCGGGGCCTGCAGCGGGTCAAGCGTCGGCCGGGCGCCGGCTGGCTTCGCCGGAACCCGCTCGGCGGCCATCGCCACCATTTGGTCGTGGTCGACCGCGCCCGCCGCGGCAATCACGACGTTCGAGGGGAGATAGCGGTCGGCGTGGAAGCTCGCGATTGCGGGCGCCGGCGTGTCGGAGATCACCGCCGCGCGGCCGATGATCGCGCGGCCGAGCGGCTCGTCGCCGAACGTCGCCTCGCCCAGCAGGTCGAACACCTTCTCCTGCGGGTCATCCTCGTACATCGCGATCTCCTCGAGGATCACCTCGCGCTCGGAGTCGATGTCGGTCAGCGAGGGGCGAAAGACCATGTCGGCCATCACGTCGAACGCGTCGGCAAGGTGCGCATCGATCACGCGCGCGAACACCGACGTCGTCTCCTTGCCGGTGCCGGCGTTGAGTTCGGCTCCCATCGCGTCGAAGATCTGATCGATCTCGACCGACTCGTACTTCGACGTGCCCTTGAACAACAGGTGCTCGAGCAGGTGCGAGAGCCCCGCCTGATCGTCTGACTCGTGCCGTGAGCCGGTCCCGATCCACAGGCCCAGCGAGACGGACCGGACGGAGGGCATCGCCTCCGTCACGATCCTCACGCCCGACTCGAGCGTTGTCAGGCGGTGCTCTTCTTGCACCGGGCCGCCAGCGCCGCGACTAGGACCGGGGGCGGTCCGGGTCCCGATCGCGGACCCGGCCGCGATCACGGTCACGGCCGGCGCGATCACGCCCGCGATCCCGCGGCGGACGCTCGCGGCGCTGACCGCCGTTCTCGGCCGCCGCGATCTGTGCGAGCTCCTCTGTGCTCTTGCCCTCGATCTCGGGGTCGGCCAGGAGGCGCAGCCCGATCCGGCCGCGCTCGCGGTCGACCTCGACGACCACCACTGCCACCTCGTCGCCCTTGTTGAGGACCTCCTCGACGGTGTCGATTCGGCGGCCCGGAGCGACGTTGGAGATGTGCAGCAGGCCGTCGGTGCCCTTCGAGAGCTCGATGAACGCGCCGAACGTGGTCGTCTTGACGACCTTTCCGGTGTACTCGTCGCCGACCTCGACCTCCTTGGTCATCGCCCGGATCCGGTCGACCAGCGCGTCACCGCGCTCGCCGTCGGCCGCGTAGACCAGGACCTGCCCCTCGTCGTTGACGTCGATCTGGGACTCGAACTCCTCCTGCAGGGCACGGATCGTCTCGCCGCCCTTGCCGATCAGCAACCCGATCTTCTCGGGGTCGATCTGGATCGTCGAGATCCGCGGCGCGTGCTTGGACAGCTCCGCCCGCGGGGCGTCGATCACGGCCGCCATCTCGCCGAGGATGAACTCCCGGGCGACCTTGGCCTGCGCGAGCGCGTCCCGCATGATCTCGAACGTCACGCCGGTGATCTTGATGTCCATCTGCAGGGCGGTGATCCCGTGCTCGGTCCCGGCGACCTTGAAGTCCATGTCGCCGAGGTGGTCTTCAACGCCCGCGATGTCGGTGAGGATGATGTGGTCGTCACCCTCCTTGATCAGACCCATCGCGATGCCCGCCACCGGACGCCTGATCGGCACGCCGGCGTCCATCAGCGACAGCGTCGAGCCACAGACCGAGGCCATCGACGACGATCCGTTTGACTCGAGGATGTCCGACACGACGCGGATCGTGTACGGGAACTGCTCCTGGGTCGGGACCATCGGCACCAGCGCGCGCTCAGCCAGCGCCCCGTGACCGATGTCGCGGCGCTTGGGCCCCCGCATGAAGCCCGCCTCCCCGACGCTGAACGGCGGGAAGTTGTAGTGGTGGAAGTAGCGCTTGGTGGTCTCCAGCCCGAGCGTGTCGAGCCGCATCTCCTCGCGCGTCGTGCCGAGCGCGACGACGCTCAGCGCCTGCGTCTGCCCACGGGTGAAGAGCGCCGAACCGTGAGTGCGCGGCGTCACGCCGACCTCGATCGAGATCGGCCGGATCTGGTCGGAGGTGCGCCCGTCGGGACGCTTCTTGTGGACCGCGATCCGCTCGCGAATCAGCGTCTTCTCGAGCTTGTCGAACGCACGCTGCGCGTTCGCGTGGTACTCCGCGAAGGTCTCGGCCTCCGGGTCGCCCGAGTAGTGCTCGAGCACCGCCTGCTCGACCTCCTTGGTCGCTTCCTGGCGCTCGAGCTTGTCCTCGACCTGGGTCGCCGCGTCGAGTGCTGCGCCGTGCGAGGCCTTGATCTGCTCGTACAGCTCACCATTCACCTGCGGGATCTCGATCTCGAGCTTGGGCTTCCCGGCCCGCTCTGCGAGCTCACGCTGGGCGGCGCAGAGCTTCTTGATGTTCTCGTGCGCGATGTCGAGCGCGTCGAGGATCTCGGCCTCGGGGATCTCGTTCGCGCCGGCCTCGACCATCAGGATCGCCTCGTCGGTGCCGGCGACGATCAGGTCGAGGTCAGTGCCGTCGACCAGCAGCTCCTCGTCGGGGTTGACGACGAAGTTGCCGTCGATCTTGCCGATCCGGACCGCGCCGACCGGCGTCGGGAACGGGATCTGGGAGACCATCAGCGCCGCGGAGGCGCCGTTCATCGCAAGCATGTCGTACGGATTGACGTGGTCGACCGAGATCGGCATCGCGACGAGCTGGGTCTCATAGCTCCAGCCCTTGGGGAACAGGGGGCGGATCGGGCGGTCGATCAGGCGAGCCGACAGGGTCGCCTTCTCCCCCGCGCGTCCCTCGCGCTTGAAGAATGAGCCGGGGATCTTCCCGGCCGCATACATCCGCTCTTCGACGTCCACCGTGAGCGGCAGAAAGTCGACGTCGCGGAGATTGCCCGCGGTCGCGGTACAGAGGACCATCGTGTCGCCCGAACGGACGACGACGGCGCCGGAGGCCTGCTTGGCCAACTTGCCGGTCTCGAACGAGATCTCTTTGCCCTCGATCTCGACGGACACGCGCGTAACGGCGTCAGACATATTCAATTCCCTTCTTGTCTCCACCCTTCGGTCGGCGGAGTGCTTCGTTTCTCTTCTATTGATTCCGAACGGGCGTGATGCTAGCGGGTCGCCCGGAGTCAACGGGCGTATGAGTCGTAAGGCATCGCCGATTCACGCTAAGGGCTAATAGCTCAGACAATGCTCCATCTGCCCGATGTGCTGTCCGCGCTCGCAGTTCATCGTGACTCGAGTGAAAGCAAACGGACCAGCCGGTCCGGTTGTGCTAGCTTAACCGGACCGTCTGGTCCAGTTAGCTTGAGAGCCCCCGTCCTTCAGGAGTCAAGCAGATGAGCGCAACAACCTTGGAAGCCGAGAGAACCACCAATCGCTGGCTGGTGCTGGTGATCGCCTGCATGGCCCAGTTCATGGTCGTGCTCGATGCGACCGTCGTGAACGTCGCGTTGCCGTCGATCCAGCGTGGCCTGCACTTCTCCCCCGCCAACCTGCAGTGGGTCGTCAACAGCTACACGCTGATCTTCGGCGGCTTTCTGCTGCTGGGCGGGCGGGCTGCCGACATCCTCGGACGCAAGCGGCTGTTCGTCGTCGGAATCGCGGTGTTCTCGATCGCCTCGCTGATCAACGGACTGGCGCAATCGTCGTCGATGCTGGTCGTCGGCCGCGGCCTGCAGGGCCTCGGCGGCGCGCTGGTGTCGCCCGCGGCGCTGGCGATCATCACGACGACATTCACCGATCAGCAGGAGCGGACCCGGGCGCTGGGAGTCTGGGCCGCGATCGCAGCCGGCGGCGGCGCCGTCGGGCTGCTGATGGGCGGCGTGCTGACCGACCTCGCGTCCTGGCGCTGGGTGTTCTTCGTTAACGTCCCGGTCGGGATCATCACGTTCGCGATGGCGATGCGCTATGTCGCCGAGTCGCGGATCCGCACCGCCCAGCGCTCGTTCGACCTCGCCGGAGCCGTGACGGTGACCGCCGGGCTCGTCCTGCTGGTCTACACGATCGTCGAAACACAGTCGTACGGCTGGGGCTCGCCACGGACACTCGGCCTGGGCGCCGTCGCGATCGCGCTGCTGGCCGGCTTTTACGCGATCGAGCGCCGCAGCCCGGCGCCGCTGGTGCGGCTGAGCATCTTCCGGGTGCGGACGATCGCGGTCGCCGACAGCGTGCTGCTGCTGCTCGCGTCCGGGATGTTCGGGATGTTCTTCTTCGCGTCGCTGTACGTGCAGGAGATCCTCGGCTACAGCCCGCTCAAGGCCGGGCTCGCGTTCCTGCCGGTGACGGCCGGGATCGTGATCGGCGCCGGGCTCGCCCAGCAGCTCGTCCGGCGAGCCGGGGTCCGCAACGTGTCGGTCGCCGGGCTGGTGCTGGCGACGGTCGGGATGCTGGTCCTGACTCAGGTTCCGGTCCACGGCAGCTACCTCGGCGACCTGCTGCCCGGCCTGATGCCGCTGAGCATCGGCATGGGGCTCGTGTTCGTCCCGATCACGCTGCTGGCGACCGGCGGCGTCGGCGAGGAGGACTCCGGGCTCGCGTCTGGCCTGTTCAATACCTCCCAGCAGGTCGGCGGCTCACTCGGGCTGGCGATCCTCTCGACGCTCGCCGCCAGCCAGACGGCCCGGCTGCTGTCCAGTCACAGCGCGACGGTCGTCGCCGCCCGCGTGTCGGGCTACCACGTCGCCTTCCTGGCGGCGGCGATCATGCTCGCGAGCGGCTCGGCGATCATGGCGTTCGCCCTGCGGCGCAGCCACACCAAGGAGATCGAGATGGAGCTGAACGCCAGCGGCGCTGCGGCTCCCGTGCTGGCGGCGTAGAGCCGCGGGCGCGAAATTGATGCGTTCATGTGCCCGATCGAGGACAATGGTTCCAGCATGGAAGACGAGCGTCGACCGCTACGAGCGGATGCCGAGCGCAACCGCCGGCGGTTGATTGACGCCGCGACTGAGATCTTCTGTGAACGGGGCCTCGACGTCGGCGTCGGCGAGATCGCCGAGCGCGCCGGCGTCGGCCGCGGGACGCTGTTCCGCAATTTTCCCTCCAAGGAGCACCTGATCGCGGCGATCGTCGTCGAGCGGATGCGCGAGTCGGCGGTCCGCGGGCGCGCGGCGCTGCAATCGCCGGATCCCGGCGAGGCGATGTTCGACTTGATCGAGCAGTCGGTCGGCACCAAGCAGACGGACATGGCGCTGTTCGACGCGCTCGACGACGAGTGGCTCGCCAACGAGGAGATCAATGCGGCGCACGTCGAGCTGATGGGCACGATCGACGAGCTCGTCCGCGCCGCGCAGGAAGCGGGGACGGTACGCCCCGACATCAGCGGCGTCGACGTGATGATGATGGTCAAGGGCGTCTGCGAGGCGGCGCGCTCGTTCCAGCACGTAGATCCGGAGCTCAGGGACCGGCAGCTCGACCTCGTGCGGGCAGCGCTGTCGACTCCTGGCGCCCAGCGACCGCTCCGCGGGCGCCAGCCGACGCTCGACGATCTCGAGCTCCAAGCGCCGGCCGGGCAGCCGATCTCAAAGACCGCTTAGCTCCTCCGCTTCGACGCGGCGGGCGCGGCCGCCCTCGAACGCGAACATGGCCGGCGTCGTCACCACCCCGGCGCGGATGCCGGCACGAAAGTCGCGCGTGACGCGCTCGAGCACGGCGTCGCTGCGGCGATCGCGCTCGAAGCGCTCGAGATCGAGCCCCAGCTGCTGGGCCCGCGCCCATAGGTGCGGGTCCTCGAGCCGCGCCTGGTCTGACATCAGCGAGTCGTGCATCTCCCAGAAGCGGCCCTGGAGCGCCGCGGCCTCGGCCGCACGGGCCGCCGCCCAGGCGCGCGGGTGGCTGGAACGGACCGGGAAGTGGCGGAACACGATCCGCGCCTGGATTCGTTGCAGACGGACGTGGAGCGCCGCACAGAACGGGCACTCGAAGTCCGCGTACTCGACCAGCAACTGCGCGCCCTCGCGACCGCGGACGTGATCATCGGGCCCGGGCTCGGGGACCGGCGCTGATCCCAGCTCGGTCATAGTCAGCGCCCGGCGGGGCGTTTCAGGCGGCGAGCGCGTCGAAGATCAGGTTCGCGCCCGGCAGATCGCCGGGCGAGGGCGCCTGGTAGCTCCAGCGCACGGTCGCGTCCGGAGCGGTGATGATCAGCGCCCGCTGCGGGAAGCCGCCCTCGTTGTAGACGCCGAACGCCTTGCACGTGGCGCCCTTGGGCTCGAAGTCGGACAGCTGCTCGATCGAGATACCGAGCTTGTCCTTGAACGCCGTCTGGGTGTAGGTGGCGTCGCACGAGACCGCGTACATCGTCGCGCCACGCTCGTGGAGGTCGCCGAGCACTTCCTCGTAGAGGTTGAGCTGGTCTGTACAGACCGGGCTGAACGCAAACGGGTAGAAGACCAGGACGGTCGTCTGCCCCTCGAGGTCGGCGCGCGTGAAGTCGCTGCCGTCAGCGCGCTTGAGCTTGAACTCCGGCGCTGGAGAGCCAGCTTCGATCACTTGCGCAGGCCGAGCTCGCGCACCAGCGTGCGGTAGCGCTCGAGGTCGCTGCCCTGGAGGTAGTTCAAGAGGCGGCGACGTTGGCCGACGAGCATCAGCAGCCCGCGACGCGAGTGATGGTCCTTGCGGTGCGTGCGCAGGTGCTCGGTGAGCATGTTGATCCGGTCGGTAAGCAGCGCGATCTGGACCTCGGTCCTGCCGGTGTCGGCGGCGCTGTCTCCGAACTTCGAGACCAGCTCCTGCTTGCGTTCTTGGGTCAAGGGCATGCGGCCGGTGAGGCTAGCAGAGCCGGCGCGTCGCCTCGACGTCGCGACGCATCTGCTCGACCAGCCCGTCGACCGTGTCAAAGCGGCGCTCGCCGCGCAACCGGGCGATGAAATCGATGCTGAGCATCTGCCCGTAGAGGTCGATGTCGCGGTCGAGCAGGTAGGCCTCGACCAGCACCCCGCGGCCGGTGCCGAACGTCGGCCGAACGCCGACCGACACGGCGGCGCAGGCGCCACCGGCGTGGGCCGCATAGACGCCGTGGCCGGGGCATACGAGATCCTCGTCGGGGACGATGTTGGCGGTCGGGAACCCCAGCGTCCGCCCCCGCCGGTCGCCGGCGACGACGTGTCCACGGAGCTGGAACGGAGAGCCCAGAAAGCGCGCCGCGTGTTCGACGTCGCCGGCGAGCACCAGCGCGCGGATGTGGCTCGACGACACGACCTCGCCGTCGACCTCGACCAGCGTCACGACCCGGGTCTCGAACCGTCCGTCGCCGCCCAGCAGCGCCGGATCGCCGCCCGCCCGATAGCCGAAACGAAAGTTCTCGCCGACCGACACGTGTGTCGCCTGCAGCCGGCCGACCAGCACCTCGTCGATGAACTCCTGCGGACTCTGAGCCGCGAACTGGTCGTCGAACGGGATCACGACCAGCTCGCGAACGCCGAGCGCGGCGATCCGCTCGACCTTGGCGTCGAGGCTCATCAGCAGCTTCGGCGCCGCCTCGGGGCGGATCACGGCTAGCGGATGTGGGTCGAAGGTCAGCACCGTGTCGCTGCCGGCGATCACCTCGCGGTGACCGAGATGGACCCCGTCGAACTCACCCACCGCCACACGGCGGGGGCGGGACTGCGCCTCGGCGAGGATCGTCACCTGCATGCGGCGGAAGCCTACGAGCTATCGCAAGCCAACCACGGGCCGCAACTGCGACGCACCCGGGCCGGATTCGGCCAGCGCCACGAGCTCGCCGTCGCGAGTGAGACGGACCGTGCGCGCGCCCGCAGGCGGCGTGGCCTCGATCGCGCGCCCGTGGCCGACCGCCGTCGCCTGCTCGGCGTCGAGCTCGATCGCTGGCAGGAAATCCAGCGCCTGCACCAGCGCGATCGGCCGCTCGGGGTCGGCATCGGCGACCTGGAGGCTCCCGATCCGAGTGCGGCGCAGCTGCTCGCAATACGCGTCGCCGAGGTCGGCGATCAGGCTGCGGACGTAGGTGCCCGAGGAGCACTCAATCGCGTATGCCCGGCGGTCGGGGTCGCGCCACAGCTCGTCGAATCGGTACACCTCGACCTCGCGCTCGGCGAGCTCGACCTCGGTTCCCTCGCGGGCGAGCGCGTAGGCACGCCGCCCGCCGACCTTGACTGCCGAATACGCAGGCGGGCGCTGCATGATCCGCCCCGTCGGGAGATCGAGGTCGCCGTCGGGCAGGACCCCCGTGGCGACAATCTCGCCCTCGCTGTCGCCGGTGCTCGAGACCGCACCGAAGCGGGCCACCGCCTCGTAGCTCTTGGGCAGCGCCATGAAAAACCGTTGCGTCCGGGTGGCTCTGCCGACGAGCACGATCAGCAACCCGGTCGCGAACGGGTCAAGCGTCCCCGCGTGCCCGACCTTGGTCTTGCTAGGCAGGCCGCGCCTGACGCGCGCGACGACGTCGTGCGAGGTGACGCCGGCGGGCTTGTCGATCAGCAGGACGTGGTCGCGAGGCATTTAGGACGTCTGGCGGCCCGAATGTGCCACCGGCCGGCCGCGCTCTCAGAGCTGCGCCGCGAGCTGAGCGCGCAGGAAGCGCACCAGCTCGTCGTGCGACAGGCCGGTCGTGAAGCCGGCCGCCTGGCGGTGCCCGCCTCCCCCCTGCGCCCGCGCGATCGCCGAAACGTCGACGCGGTCGTCGGAGGCGCGCAGCGAGACCTTGCGCCGCCCGTCGCCGCCGTTGCCGATCCGGTCGCGGACAAGGGCCGCAACAGCGGTCCCCTGGACCGCTCGCAGGTGGTCGATGACGCCCTCGGAATAGCTCTCCTCGGCGTCCGAGTCGCGGAAGTCGCTGGCGCTCAGCGCGGTCATCGTCAGCCGCCCGTCGTCGTAGCGCTGGACGTTTGCGAGCCCGCGAGCCAGCAGTGCGAGCTTGCCGTACGGGACCTCCTCGTACACATGGCGGTACATCGCGTGAACGTCGACCCCGATATCGATCAGGTCGGCCGCCATCAGGTGCGCGCGACGGCCGGTGTTCTCGTACATGAACCGCCCGGTGTCGGTGATCAGGCCCACGTACAGCGCCTCGGCGACGGTCAGGCTGGGCACCACCTCGAGGCCGGCCATCAGATCCCAGACGATCTCGGCCGTGCACGACGCGTCCGGAACGACCAGGTTGACGGTCCCGAAGCGCGTGTTGTCGTGGTGGTGGTCGATGTTGAGCAGGTGGATGCCGGGCCGGCGGAACGCCTCGGCGGGATTGCGGTCCAGGTTGCCGCAGTCGAGGAACACGACGGTCCGCTGTTCGATGTCGGCGGGCGGCTCGGACACGAGGCCGGGCAACTCGAGGAACCGGTACTCCTGTGGCAGCGGGAATTCGTGCTCGTCGATGAACAGCAGGCAGTCCTTGCCGATCGCGCTCAGGATGCCCTGCATCGCGACCAGCGAGCCGAGTGCGTCACCGTCCGGATTCTCGTGCGTGACGACGATCAGCTTGGTCGCTTCGCGCAGCTCGTCGAGGACGAGCTCCCGCTCGGAGCGGTCGCCGTTATTCGCCATCGGGATCCCCTGGCAGTTCGGCGTTGATCAGCTCCGTGATCCGCATCCCGCGATCGACCGATCCGTCGTACTCGAACTCCAGCGTCGGCGTGTGCTTGAGCGTCAGCTCGGTCGCGACGCGGCGTTGCAGGAAGCCGTGCGCCGAGCGCAGGCCTTCGACGCTCGCCTCGCGAGCAGCGTCGTCGCCGAGCACACTGACGTACACGCGAGCGTGGCGGAGATCAGGGCTTGTCTTGACTCCGGTTACCGTCACGAAACCAGTTCGAAATACTGAACCGTTAGGTAATAGTCGTTCCCTGTCTTGTAATCGACCCAGTAATTGGGCGCGATCATGTAATTGGAATTGAGCGCCGTAATGACGTTATCGATGATATCTTTCTGGTTCAGCCCCAGCTCTCCCGCATGCACGCGGTCCACGTTCAGCTGGATGCCCGGATAATTCATATCCTGCGGCAGATACACCTCGCCCACCCCGGGCATCCGGCGGAACTGCGTGGCCAGGCTCTGCGCCAGGTTGTAATCCTGTGGCAGGTTGGAGCCGCTCACCTGCACATCGACCGGTGCCGGCATGCCGGAGTTGAGAATCGCATCCACCATCGACCCGCT
>JBKQJQ010000049.1:0-3638 GCA_052147875.1 Solirubrobacteraceae bacterium
AGCCACGGCTGAATGCGGTGATCGCGCGGCTGCTTGTGTCCGGAAGGGGCAGTCAGCCGGACGGCTCTCCGGTGGCTGCTTTGGGTGGCCGAGCAGAAAAGTGCCGCTCCCAGCGGCGTCGTTCTGCGATTCGTCCTCTCCGGTTATGCCGACATCGGCATAAACCGAGTCATGCCGCGTGGGCGGTTATGCCGAGCGCGTCTCGTTTTGCCTGCTTAGGGGCAACTGTGGGGGTGTGTTGCTCGGCATAATCAGAGGTCTTGTAGGAACGCGATCAGCGCGTCGGAGGGGCGGTATCGGCCGGGCTTGACGCCGAGCGGGGTGATCCTCGCGACGGCTTGTTCTTTGAGTTTCGGGTCGGCGTGCTCGTAGATGTGGGTGGTCTTGGTGCTTTCGTGCCCGAGCCAGAGGGCGATTGTCGCGATGTCGATGTTGCCGGCTCTGAGCAGCATCGCGTTGGTGTGTCGCAGCGTGTGCGGGGTGACTCGTTTGCTGGCAAGCGACGGGCGGTAGGTGGCCGCGGCGTTTGCGTGCTTGGTGACGAGCCGTTCGACCGCGTCGCGGCTGAGTGGCGTTCCGCGGCGGGTGGGGAACACTGGGTCCTCGGGCTGGCCCCGGCGTTCTTTGAGCCATCCGCGGAGCACCGCGACGGCCTCGGGGGTCAGGATGATCGTGCGCCGTTTCCGTCCCTTGCCCGTCACCTTGATGTGGGCGCCGGTGGCCAGGCTCACGTTGCCGACTGTCAGCGTGACGAGCTCGGTGACGCGCACGCCGGTCAGGATTGCGAGCAGCATGAGCGCGTGGTCGCGACGGCCGAACCAGCTGCCGCGGTCCGGCGCGCTGAGCAACGCCTTGATCTCGTCGAGATCGAGGTAGCTGACTGTGTTTTGCTCGTAGCGCTTGGTCGGGATCGCGAGCACCCGCCCGAGCGTCGCCAGGTGCTCTGGGTGTCTGAGGGCGGCGTAGCGGCAGAACGCGTGGGTCGCCGCCAGCCGGTTGTTGCGTGTCCGGGGGGTGTTGCCCCGGTCGTGTTCGAGGTGGTTGAGGAACGCGCCGATCAGCGGCGCGTCGAGGTCGTCGATGTCCAGGCGGCAGGGCTGGTTGCCGGTCCGCTGTGAGGCGAAGTCGAGCAGCAGCCGGAACGTGTCGCGGTAGGACGCGACGGTGTGCGGGCTTGAGTCGCGCTGGGTGATGAGCCGTTCGGTGAAGAACGCCTGCATCGTCGGTGCGAGGAGACTCATGGGAGCACCTCCGGCACTAGCTGGAGCCGGCTGCTGATCAGTGCCATCAGCTCTGGGACGGCCTCCAGGTACCAGTACGTCGAGGCGGGGTCGACGTGCCCGAGCAGCATTGAGAGCTCGGGCATTCGCCGGTCGACGTCCTCGCCGGCGTGATGCAAGTCAAGCAGCGTCCGCACCGCCATCGTATGCCTCAAGTCATGTGGGCGCGGGCGGGCACGCTCGCCCGCTCCCTCCAGGCCGATCTGGGCGATGAGCTTCGCGAAGTGGTGGTTGAACTCGGACGTGCTCAGCCGTCCTCCGCGCGTGTTGATGAAGAACGCCGGCGACGGGGGCTTGGGCCAGTGGCGGTCACGTCGGCGCGCGTATTCGCGCAGTGCTCTGGTGACGGTGGGGTGCAGTGGCACCTCTCGCTGTTTGTGCTGCCGGGCGCGCACGTGCACCGCGCCGTCGGTGAGATCGACGTCGGCGCGGTCGAGCCAGAGCGCTTCGCCGAGCCGCAGCCCGGTTGAGGCCATCAGTCCGATCACGGTTTTGAATGCCGCCGCGCGCATCGTTGGTGTCAACGCCCCCGCCGCTCGCATCAGCGCGGCGATCTCGGCGGGCGAGTAGATGTATGGCGCCACCCTGGCCTGGCGGGCTGGCAGCAGGTCGGTGGAGGGGATCTCGCTCGACGGGTCGAGCGTCGCCACATATCGGGCGAAGCCGCGCACGATCCCGAGCCGCTGACGCCACCGGTGCGGGCGAGCGTCGACTGGCCGCCTGGCCCACATCAGCGCCAGCTCGGTCGTGATCCGTTCCGCTCCCGCCTGCTCCAGGAAGTCGACGAAGTTCTCAAGCAGCCGCTGGTCGGCTTTGAGCTTGAACCCGACACGGCGGCGGATCCGCAGATAGTCCTCGAGCGCCTGGCGTAGCGGGATCATGCCGCACCGCCTTCCGGCCACGGCCGCGCCAGCCGTCGCAGCGTCCTGCGGTCGACCTTGGCATAGATCGCCGTCGTCTTCTGCTCGCGATGCCGGAGCACCTCACCGATCTCCGCAAGCGAGGCGCCCCGCTTGAGCATCTCGGTCGCCGCCGTGTGACGCAGCGCGTGCGAACCGACCGACGACACCCCCGCCCGCTCGCACGCGCAGCGAACGATCGCCGACACGGCGCTCGTGCGCACCGCGCCCGCCGGGGCCGTCACGCGCAAGAACAACGCGCGTTCCTGGATCCGTGGACGGCGGCGCAGATACGAGACGATCGCCTCGCCGAGATCGACCGGCAAAGGCAGCCGGTCATACCGGCCACCCTTGCCAGCAACCAGCAGTTCACCCGAATGCCAATCGAGATCGTCGAGCGTGAGCGCGGCCACCTCGCCGGCGCGCAACCCCAGCCGCGAGAGCAACAGCAAGATCGCGTAATCGCGTCGCCCGACCGTCCGCCGCCGATCGCAGCTCCCGAGCAGCCGCTTCACCACCGCCGGCTCAAGACCGCGCGGCAGCGACCGATCCCGCAGATCCGCGACCCCGGGCACCGCCCACTGAAGCGGCATCCCGATCAACCCCGCGATGTGCAGGTAGCGCAGAAGCGAGCGCAGCGCCACCACCAACTCCCTCGCGCCGGCGACGCTGCGCCGCGGGCACTCGCGCGCCAAGAACGAACTCACCTCCGAGGCGGTCAAGCGCTCGAGCTCCAAGCCCCCGGCACCCATCACCCCATCCAGGAACAGACGCGCCACCGGCACGTAACGCACCAGCACCGTGTGCTCAGTCAGGGCACGCTCATCGAACAGATACCGGCCGTAGTCCGCCAGCAGCCACCCGACGGGATCGTCGGTGAAACCCGACGCGGTCACCGCCGACACGACGCCCAGCTCGCGCAGGTACTCAAACGGCAGCGCCGTGCTGCGCACCGACAGCCAGGCTGAGCAGCCAGCCGCCCGACGTGCAGCCACAAATGCCTCCACGCGCTCCAGCAAAAGCTGGCCAGACAACAAGCCCTCACGCTCTAGCCACCGGCTCAGCAGATCAAGCTGCCACAACCGATGACTGACAGTCCACCGCGAATAGCCCCGGGCCGCCAACCACGACCCATACCCGGGCGCATACGACGCCAGCGGGCCAGAAACCACCGGCACCCACAACCGCGAAGCCATCAACGCCTCCCGTCAAATCGAGAAAACCGAACGCGGGAAGGCTCCGCCGCACCACGGAAGTTATGCCGAGCAGCTCACCAACTCAAATCGCAATTTCCAGGGAAAACAACCGGTCATCAGCCCCCACTCGGCATAACAAGCCGCGCGGCATGACTCCGGAAGCCACGGTCGGCCCGAGCTTGACGCCCGCGTTCTTGACGGAACAGCAGCGCGCGCGTTAGCAGGCCGACGCCACCGCGGCTAGCACGACCTGCCACCGGGGT
>JBKQJQ010000050.1:0-2890 GCA_052147875.1 Solirubrobacteraceae bacterium
GACATCCGCGTGGTGACGCTGCCGCTCGTCTATGGCGAGGGCGTTGTGATGAGGATCCTCGACGGCGGGGTGAGGGTCGAGGGGCTCGATGCGCTGGGGATGCAACAGGACGAGCTGAACCGCTTCAAAGTAGCGATCAACAAGCCGAACGGTGCTGTGCTCGTGACCGGACCGACCGGCTCGGGCAAGTCGACGACGTTGTACGCGGCGCTGAACGCGCTGAACGACGGAGAACGGAGCATCCTCACGATCGAGGACCCGGTCGAGCAACGCATGCAGGGTGTCAAGCAGATGCAGATCGCCCCCAAGGCAGGGGTCACGTTCGATGTCGGCCTACGCTCGATGCTGCGCGCGGATCCCGACGTGATCATGGTCGGAGAGATCCGCGATCGCGAGACCGCGCATATCGCTGTCGAGGCGGCGCTGACCGGCCACCTCGTGCTCTCGACCCTGCACACGCGCGACGCGCCCAGCGCGCTGGGCCGGCTGATCGACATGGGCATCGAGCCGTTTCTGGTGTCCTCGGCGATCGATTGCATCGTCGCCCAACGGTTGGTGCGGATGCTCTGCAAGCACTGCAAGCGCCCGTTGCAGGTCTCGGAGGCTGTGCTCGTCGAGCATGGCCTTTCAGGCGCCGAGCCATTCGAGGCGGTCGGCTGCTCACGTTGTGGCGGGTCGGGCTATCGCGGCCGGCTGGGGCTGTACGAGGTGATGTCCGTGAGCGAGCCGATCCGGGCGCTGATCCTCGAGCGAGCATCGGTCGACGCGATGGTCGAGATCGCCGTCGGCGAAGGGATGCTGCGCCTGCGCGATGACGGGTTGGTGAAGGTGCGCGAAGGGCTGACCTCGATCGCAGAGGTCGAACGGATGACCTCGAGCCTGCTCTAAGCGGGCTGCAACAGGGAGATCCGCAGCGGACCTGCGGGGAACGCTTCGCCGACGAACGAGTACGCCTGGTAGTTACGCCCGTGGTAGGCGACTTCGCCCCGATCGGGGACCGTCGCCGGGCCGGGAGAGAGCGTGCCCATCACCTGACGCGAGCCTGTGCGCATCAGGACTTCCGCGCCCGTGAACAGGTGGGCAAGCTTGAGATAGCCGGCATCGTCCTGGATCGCCATCTCGAAATGGCCGACTACGTGGCCGCCGCAGTGCAAAGTGCCGTGGACCGGCGCGAGCACGAACGGGCCTCCTTCGTCGATCAGCAGCCTGGAGCCGATCGTCACTCGCACGCGCACGACGTGAATATGGGCGGCAAAGAAGTCGATGATCGCCGTGCGGGTCGCGGCGACGCTGCCCGCGGCGACGGCGCGCTGGAAAGCGGTCGAGCTTTCCATCGAGCGCAGCGTCGCGGCGACGTCCGGACTGTGGAGCTCCTCCTGGTAGATGCGTTCGCCGACGTGGCCGAGCGTTTCCACGTGCGCCTGTGCGAGCGGACCGGGGCAGGAGATCGCCGCGGTCGGCGCCAGCAGCACGATCCGCAACGCGCCCGCCGGGTAGACGGCGCCGGCGAGCGTGAACGTCTGGTAGCTCTGCCCGGCGAGCGTTAGCGGCCCCGCGGCGGGGGCGCTCGCGGGGAGGGAGCCTCCGATCGTGCCGGCGAGCCGGTTGCTCCCGGTGGCGCCGGTGGGAGTGCCGCCGAGCAGCAGCACCTGCGCGCCGGTGATCTGGTGGACGACCTGCAGGTAGGCGTGGGTGGGTTGCGTCGAGAGTACGTACGTCGCTGACGTGCCGGGAATCGAGCCGCGGACGGGCGCGATCGCCGCGCCTGAGCCCGCCTGCGCGAACACGCGCCCGCCGCGCAGAATCTCGACGCGGACGATCTGGCCGGCCAGCAGCCCCTGCAGCGCGGTGCGGGCGCCACCGGCATTGCCACTGTCGACCGCCTCAGTCAGAGCGGTCGAGCTCTGCAGGCGGTGCACTGCCTGGGCGACGTCGCCGCCGGTGGCGGCCTCGTGGTAGACGCGCGCGGCGACCGTGCCGAGCGTGCTCGTGACCGTGGTGGCGCAGCTTGCGGACGCGGACGGTGCGGTGGACGCGTCGGTCGAGCTCGCGGGCGAGCCCGAGGAGGCCGCGCTCGCCGCGCTGTGTGTGGCAGTCGTTGAGCCACAGCCGGCGATCAGTCCGAGGGTCAGAAGCAGAGATAGGAGCCGGCCGCGACGCCGGCTCCTATCCAGGATCAAGGAGGCTCTACCAGGGGATGCCACTCCCCACAGGTTAGGCCCGTGCGGGTGAGCCCGCGCCGCCTATGACTTTATCTTGCTCCCCTTCTTGCCCGCCTTTTTCTTGCCCTTCTTGCCGTCTTTCTTCCCGTCTTTCTTGCCTTTGCTGCTGAGCGTGACCGGCTTGGGGTTCAACCGCGTCCCGCCCGAGAAGGCGCTGGACGGGCAGCCGCTCGGGCGACCGAGGTCGAACGGCCCGGAGATCGCCTGGGTGACGACGCCCTTTTCCAGGTACGCGTAGGTGACCGTCAGCAGCGGGTCTACACGTGGCTCGGCGCAGATCTTCGAGCCGACCGCGAACTGTCCGGAGATCGTCTCGTATCCGGTCTTCGTCGAGCCGACGCAGTTGACTGCGTAGCCGGGGACTTCGCCGGAGCAGGAGAACGTGTCGGTCAGCGGTTTGCCAGTCGGCGCGCCTAGCACGGAGGCTCCGGCGGTCACGAGCGGCGGGGTCTGGACGCCGGTGAGCGGGATCTGCGCCTGCAGCTGGTAACCGGTGATCGGGCCGTTGCAGGCGATCACATACTGCACCTGCTGTTCTTCGCTGCCGGCTTCCGGTTTGCCGGCGGAGATGTGGCCGTGGCAGCTGTAGTCGTTGGGGTTGGATTCAACTGCGGCTGGTTCTTCAGCGTGACTCAGGGCCGGTGTCGCGAGCAGCAGGGCGACAGAGC
>JBKQJQ010000051.1:0-3738 GCA_052147875.1 Solirubrobacteraceae bacterium
GGCGCTCGGTCGAGCCACTGGTACATGCCCCACAGGCCGTCCAGACCGCGCGCATACGCCGAGTAGGTGTGGTAGACGACACCATCCTTGAGCGCGAACGCACTCATCCCGGGCTGCTCCCGTGTGAACGTCGCCCAGTCCACCCCGGTGACCGTCGCCATCCGCGCGACCCACGGAGCGTCCGCGGGCGGCGCCAGGTCCGGAGGCCTGTCGGGCGTGCGGTAGTTGTACTCGGCGGTCCCTGATCGCTGCCGCTCCTCGGTGTGCGCCGTCTGAAAGTCATAGTTGAAGTCGCTTCCAAAGGAGGACGCCCACTGAAAGCTCCAGCCCATCCGCCGCTTGTACGCCTGCAGCTTCGCCAGCGGCGCCCGCGAGACCGCGTAGAACGCAACGTCATGGTTGACGAGATGGACGACTGAGCCGTTGAAGCCGTCCGCGATCGCCGAGCACGACGGGCAGCCTGCCGTGAACTCCGGGCCGAACATGAAGTGGTAGACGAGCAGCTGCGAGCGGCCGCCGAATAGATCGGCGAGCGACGCCGTGCCGTCGTCGGTCTCGAACTCGTACGGCTCGTCGATCCGAACCCACGGGAGCTCCTGGCGCCGTCGCGCCAGCTCGTCGCTGCGACGTGTCAGCTCCTTCTCGGCCTCGAGCAGCTCAAGTCGGGCCGCAAGCCACTCCGCGCGGGTTGCGGTTTTGTGATCAGCCATCCGTTTCGCTCCTTTGGTCGGTACCGAAATACGTCTCACATCGGTGGCATGAGCCCGGGGATCGACGACGGCGAGACGACGATCAGGACTCCAAGGCCCAGGATCGCCACGGCCACGGGCACGTCGATCACGGCCCTCGCGGGCAGCAGCTTCTGGGCCAGTGCGAGCGCTGTGACAACCGCCATCCAGGCGACGCTCATGACGCCCAGGGCGAGCAGCATCAGCATCAGTCCGATGCTCGAGCCGACGCAGTAGAGGCCGAACTCGAGTCCTGAGCTGACACCCTCGTGGCAGCGCTGGCGGCAGCGCCGCTTGAGCACGGTGAACTCGTAGACACCCGCCGCGATCACGACCACGCCGGCGGCGAGCGTCCCGTGCGGACGGTACAGCGCATAGACCGCCAGTCCCACTAGCGTCCAGACAGCGAGGTAGGAGGTTACGAACACCGGCACGGCGCGGACGCGGTCGGCGGCTCGGGCCCGTCTCAGAACCGCAGGAACGGATCCCGGCAGCATCATCGCGGCCATCATCGTCACCCACAGGACGACGAAGTACGCGAGCGAGCCCAGCCCGGTGGCGATGCCCATGTTCATCCCGTTCATCTGCTGCACCGCGACAATCCAAGATCCGGCCGTGAGTCCGAGTGTGATGGTCAGCGCCGCCAGGCCAGGGCTCGTTCTGGCAGCATCTCCTTCGCGCACGGCTCGTATCGATTTCATCGGCTCCTCCGTGTGTCGTTGCTCATCTCTTGAGACGCCGCTCGCGACCCAAACTGAGCGGTGAATTTCGACGGCCCCTGACGTCATTAGCCGTGATGACGCCAACCGAGCAGGCAATGGGAGGATCCGAGCGTGAACGAACAGACGCTGGCACGCGCGCGAGCGGGCGACGAGAACGCGTTCCGCGACCTGACCGCCCCATACCGGCGTGAGCTTCAGCTCCACTGCTACCGGATCGTCGGCTCCACGCAGGACGCCGAGGACCTGCTGCAGGAGACGCTGCTCGCCGCCTGGAGGGGGCTCGCTCAGTTCGAGGAGCGAGCATCGGTTCGCGCCTGGCTGTACCGGATCGCGACCAACCGCTGCCTCGATGCCCTGCGTGTGCGCAAGCGCCAGGCGGAACCGATGACCCAGCCTCCAGAGCCAACCCGGATGTCCGAGCCGATCTGGCTCGAACCGTATCCCGACGTCCTGCTCGAGGGGCTTGAAGACGTAGCCCCGGGGCCCGACGCGCGCTACGAGATGAGGGAGGCGATTGCGCTCGCATTCGTTGCCGGTCTTCAGCACCTGGCGCCGCAGCAGCGCGCCGTGCTCGTGCTGCGTGACGTGCTCGGCTATCGCGCTCGCGAGGTAGCCGAGATGCTCGGCGCAAGCGAGCCGTCGGTCAACAGCCTCCTGCAGCGCGCGCGGGCGGCCTTCGAGACGCGCCTCCCCGCGGTCGGACGCGAACGAGCGCCGCTCCCAAGCTCGAGGCGCGAGCGGGAGATCGTCGGCCGCTTTGCCGATGCGGTCGAGGACGGCGACACCGCGCGGCTGGTCGCCCTCCTGACCGACGAAGCATGGCTGACGATGCCGCCCGAGCCCTACGAGTACCAGGGCCCGGCAGCGATCGGCGCCTTCCTGCACGACCGCGCCATCCGTCGTGGTGCTCCACTGAGACTGGTGCCAACGCGCGCCAACAACCAGCCCGCGTTCGGCTGCTACCTCCCGGCTCCCGAGACCGGCATCGGGCGGAACTACGGCCTGCTGGTCCTCACGCTCGAGGGCGACCAGATCTCGGCGATCACCTGGTTCGCCGACAGCAGCGTGTTCCCGCACTTTGGGCTGCCCCGGACGCTTCCCGCCACCCCCGAGTGACGTGGAGCCCACGGGAGCCGCCACTGCCGACCAGCTATTCAGCCGGCGAGCGCGTCTCGTATCGCGTCCTGCCAGTGCTCGAGGTAGTTCGGGTAACCGGCGGCGAACTCGCTGAGCCACGCGGCGCCGGGTTCGTTGAGAGCGGTCATGTCGTATACGACCGTCGCGACCGTTGTCCCGTCGGGATTCGGTTGGCAGTCGACGTGGACCAGGCCGGCGCGGCCTGCGTCTGAGACGCTGGAGTAGGCGATCGCGCGGTGTGGGACCCGAGCAACCACGATCCACGTCGTGGTGTGGGGATGCTTGGTCTCAAACACGGTTCCGGGCTCGGTCTCATCCTCGGCGGGCGCGGGGAACCACGGGTCCCAACCGGCCGCCCACCGCCGCTCGCCGCTGGGGGTGAACAGCGCCCACGCGTCGACCGGATCCAGCGCCACGTGAACCGTGCCCTCGAGGCGTACGCGCGCGTATTTGGTCATCGGCTCGACTGGTCGTCGCGTTCGAGCAACCGATGGCTGTGCTCGGCGCGCAGCTCCAGGCCGTAGACCCCTTTGAGCTGGTCGATGACCGCGATCGTCGACTCGTCGAACGGGTGCTGGCGGTCGAACGAGTGCAGCACGATCCCCTCGAGCAGATCGCCAAGCGATAGATCCAGATACTCGGCGAGAGCCTTGAGCACCTTCAGCAGGCGAGCCTCGATGCGCA
Source organism: Solirubrobacteraceae bacterium (assembly GCA_052147875.1). Taxonomy (GTDB): domain Bacteria; phylum Actinomycetota; class Thermoleophilia; order Solirubrobacterales; family Solirubrobacteraceae; genus Palsa-465. The sequence goes on from JBKQJQ010000051.1 coordinate 3,272, forward strand.
CCCCTGTCTGAACCCGCGCGATTGGTACCACGGTACCAAGATAACACAAGCTTCCGTGCGACGAGTGGCGATCTGGAACGGTCGCGGCGCGAGTCGCCGCGTGGGGTGAGGGTCACCCGGCCGACGTCGGGATTGAGCCGCGCGGAGGCGATAGAGCTCGGCGGCAAATCGACCGGTCCTTTGGGCACGTGAACCACGCTTCACAGCGGCGGGCACCCTCGACGCGTGCGGGAGCAGCCCTTACAGTGACGGCGTGGTTCAGATGGGGTTCGAACGCCTCACACCCGACGAGCGAGTCGGACGCGGGAAGCGTGCGCGTGCGGAGGTTCCGCGTGCAAGCCACGCCGTGTGGGAGCCGCCCTCGGATAGGGGCAGCCCGGTCGATCTTCTGGAGCAGCAGGCAAGGACGCGGATCGCCGAGCTCGTGCCGATCCGGCACGGGCGCATGTTGGTCTCGCCGTTCAGCT
>JBKQJQ010000052.1:0-3898 GCA_052147875.1 Solirubrobacteraceae bacterium
CGACCGCCTGAGGGGCGGTCGAGGTCGAACCGATCAGCGAGGTGGACGAGAGGCCGGCCGCGCTAGCCGTGCCGCTGAGCGCTAGCAGGAAGAGGACGCCGACCAACCCGACGAGTCCAGCCAAGGAACGAACCCGTCGGCGTCGCATGACGCTACGCGAGCTCCTGGGAGGATGGACAACCGGGGCAAAGTCTCATGATCCGTATCTTTCTGCGTCTCCGCTCGGGTTTGTTCCCAAAAGAACGCCTTTCGAACCCACCCCTTGCGAAAACGGTTTGCCGACTGTCAGCGATGTGACACCCATTCGTTGAGCGGACGAATCGTTTCAAGGCTGACTGCGACAGCCACCTGCCTACATGAGCAAGAAGGCTGCCCATGCGCTCACGCTCGCCAGCACGATCAACTGGCTAGATAATTGTCAAGGACCCGTGTCCATAATCGCGCCCAGCACAGTGAGGACTCGGTTGCCATGGCGAAGGGCTGCGTTTACCGTCGTGGTGTGCTGTGCGAGGCGCAGCCGACTTCCACTCACAGCGAACCCGTGGAAGCGATGCGCACGGCAGTAGGGCGAGCACAAATAGGCAGATCTGGGCCGCCGGCGACGAAACCCCGCTCCGATAAGAGAGGTCTCCGTCAACGTCCGACTTAGGCATTCATGCTCCGGGCGCCGGGGGTAGCCGAACGCGCAACCGAACACCGATCGCTTCCGGTGGATTCTCGTCGCCTGGGCCAGCCACGCGAGCGCCGCCCCTCCGGCGCACCGGAGTCCAGAAGACTGATGATCTAAAATGCGTTGAGTGGTCAAAATTGGCGTAGATTCCGATAGGGGGTGGCAATCGTGTCGTCTTGGGGTGCACAGCGTGGAGCGGATCTGGAGGGCGAGTTGGCAGCGGTCGCTGACGCTGCCGGCGAGAAGCTGCGGGCGGAGGCCGACACAGATTGGGACGCCGTCCAGGCGTCATCTGATGCGCTCGTGACCGCTGCGAGCTCGGCGATGGCCGCCGGGGACGAGCTGAGCGACATCGCCAAGGCTGAGGCCCACGGAAAGCAGGCAGTCCGCAATGCGCTGCGCGGCGAGACACTGAAGCTGGTCGCGCGAACTGGGCAGCAGGCGCGCGAGGCGCGTGTTGAGCACCACGAAGCCATCGCGCGCGCGATGCGGTTGGGTCTGTCGACACGCGAGATAGCCGCGGCCGCCGGAGTTACGCACGGAACCGTGCGGGCGATCAGTAATCGGCTGGCGGGCGGAGATGCGCCAGAAGCCGTGGATATGGAGTAGCCGGGCGATCCAGTCGGCTGCTCGAACTTGGCGAAGCGCTAGGGACGCAGACGAGGACCGACGCCGAGCTTGGCGAGCTCGCTCAGGATCGTCCGTGGTCGCTCGTGGGCGCCGGCCGTCGTGGCGCCCGCGCCGTCCGCGCGCCCGTCGGGGCCTAGCCTCGGCCGATGAACGGCATCTGGGTCGCCATCACGGTCAGGAACTGGACGTTGGCCTCGAGCGGAAGACCCGCCATGTAGAGGACGGCCTCGGCAGCATCAGTGACGTCCATCGTCGGCTCCGCACGCACCGAGCCGTCCGGCTGCAGCGCGCCGGCGCTGATCCCAGCGGTCAGCTCGGTCGCGGCGTTGCCGATGTCGATCTGACCGCAGGCGATCCCGAACGCCCGCCCCTCGAGCGAGATCGCCTTTGTGAGTCCAGTGACCGCGTGCTTGGTGGCGGTATAGCCGATCGCGTGCGGTCGCGGGACGCTCGCCGAGATCGAGCCGTTGTTGATGATCCGCCCGCCCCGGGGACCTTGTGACTTCATCGCCCGGAACGCTTCCTGAGCGCATAGGAAGTAGCCGGTCAGGTTGGTGTCGACGATCCGCCGCCATTCCTCGAGCGTGACCTCGTCGAGCGGCTTCGGCGTCCCGAACACTCCGGCGTTGTTGAACAGCAAGTCAACGCGGCCCCACGCGTCGGCGACACGGGCGAACAGACGGCTGACGTCTTCCGTCCGCGTGACGTCAGTGACTGCGACCAGTGCCCGGTCGTTTGGCAGGTCCGCCAGCGACTCACGCAACTTCTCCTCGCGGCGGCCCGCGAGCGCGACCAGGTAGCCGGCTTCAAGCAGCGCCCGCGCCACCGCGCGTCCGATCCCGGAGCCGGCGCCCGTTACGATCGCGATGCGTTGAGCCGCGGTCACTTCGTCAATCCTCGCACCTGAGCGCGTGCTTGCTCATGATCAAGCCGGCGCGGGTGACGCGGTCGTGCTCCTGCACGCCGGAATCGCCGACCGCACGATGTGGCGCGAGCAGCTCGATTGGCTGGCCGAGGCCGGATATCTCGCGCTCGCCGTCGACCTGCCCGGCTTTGGCGAGTCGGCGATCGAGCCTGGCTCACAGGCGCCGTGGGAGGACGTGCTCCGGACGTTGAAGGAGCTCGATCTAGAGCAGGCGGCGCTGGTCGGAAGCTCGTTTGGAGCGGCGGTCGCGCTGCGGGTCGCGGCGGTCGCGCCCGCGGCGGTGTCGGCGCTGGCGCTGATCTCGCCGCCGCCGCTGGATCACGAGCCCTCGCCCGTGCTCATGCAGGCATGGGAAGCCGAAGAGAAGGCGCTCGAGCGCGGAGACATCGACGGCGCCGTCGAGGCCGTGGTCGACGCGTGGACGCTGCCCAGTGCCCCGGCGGCGCTGCGCGAGCGGGTGGCGGCGATGCAGCGACGGGCGTTCGAGCTCCAGCTCGCGGCCGGCGACGGCGTGCAGGAAGCGCCCGATCCGCTCGAGCATCACCCCGAGCTCGTGGCCGGACTGCAGATGCCCGCGCTCGCGGCGGCCGGCGAATATGACATGCCCGACTTCAAGCAAGGCGCTGAGGAGCTGGCAAGCACGCTTGAGCTCGGGCGGTTCGCGATCATCGAGGGCGCGGGTCACCTGGCGCCGCTCGAGGCTCGAGTGGAGTTCCGAGAGCTGCTGCTCACGTTCCTGAGAGGAGATCGAGATGGCGATTGACCGCAAGCGCGTGCGCGGTGCGCCGAGCCGCGAGCAGAGCCGCTTTGCGGAGACCCACCCGCGCTCGGCTCACCCGCGACCAGTTATGCCGACGTCGATCGCCACACGGAGCTCTTCTCCGAGGCCGTCGCGGACCTGTTCTAGAGTCCGCTGAGTCCGTAGCTGATGCCGAGCCCCCGACGCAACGAGGCCGAGGCCGCTGAGGCGCTGGTCGCGGTCGCCCCGCTGGCATCGCGCTGGATCGAACGGCTGCTCGCGGGACACGAGCCCGCGCTGACGACGCCCCAATACCTCGCGATGCGCTCGATCGATCGCGAGCAGGTATCGGTGAACGAGCTCGCGCGACGTGCCGGGGTGTCGGGCCCGGCTGCCTCGCAACTGCTCAACACGCTCGCGGGCGCGGACCTGATCGAGCGGCGCGCCGCCGACGACGACCGCCGGCGTCAGCAGCTGGCGCTGACCGCGGAGGGCAAGCGGGCGCTCGCCAGCGCCGAGTCGCTGCTCGCGGGGCGGGTCGCGTCGCTGATCGGCGATCTGCCGCGGCCCGAGATCGATGCACTCGCGCGGGCGCTACCGCAGGTGGAGGCGGCACTGTCGGGGGCCGCGCCGCCGCGACGCCCGCCGCCACCTCCACCGCCGCACCTCAGGCGCTGAACGCGTTCACGCCGCCGCGCGGGCGGGGCGGGCCCCCGCTGTCCGGCGGGATCGTGCCTTGCGCCTGCGTAGGCCGGTCGCGAAGTCTCCCGTCGCATGCACGACGGCGCGCTCGCGGAGCCCGCACGAGAAGTCGCCGGTCGTCGACGACGCGAGCGCGACTGGCCGGCATATCCCGGTCGCGTACGTCCGGCGCGAGGCGGGCTCGCGCGCTGCGCGACGCATACCGGTCGCGAAATCACCTTGCCGCATTTCG
>JBKQJQ010000053.1:0-3759 GCA_052147875.1 Solirubrobacteraceae bacterium
GGCCGGGCCCGGGCACGTGCGTGGGGATCGTTGCAGCTGGGCCAAGTGGTTGCGCGGGCGGCGTCGACCCGCTCGCCGGCTCCGTCGGGAATCCGGTATCCGCGCCCGGCGGCGGACCGGGCAGCGAGGCCGGTGGGGTGGGCGTCGTTGCTGCCTGGGCGATTGACGACATGCCGAGCAGCACGCCGACGGCGACCGCGAGCAGCAGGCGCAGACGCCTCAGGCGGTGACGGGTCTCGCTACGGATACGCACAGTAGCTCTCCAGGTTGCCGGGCTGGGATGCCGCATAGCTCCACACATACACCGGGTTGCTGTACCAATAAACCGCGTCGAACACCGCGAGCACGTAAGTCCCATGGCCGGGGGTGACGCTGATCGGTCCCCACGTCCAGGGGTTGATGGTGCCGCCCGGTTGCCACTCAGCCACCCCGGTCGGGGTCGCGGTCCATTGATGCCAGGCGCTGTGGTTCGGGCCCAGGGTGCCCTCCCATTGCCAGCCGGTCGCCGCGGTGTACCAGGCAAGCCACGGACGCACGTCGATCGTGGTCGGCGTCGTGTCAGTGAAGTTGGGAGCGGTCAGCTGCCCTTCGTAGCCGCCGTCGGCAGTGCAGTCGAAACCGAAGAAGCTAGTCCAGTAGGTCGGCGCGGGCGCCCTGGCGCCGAGCGCCAGCGACAGATGCGTTGTCGCGCCTCCCTGTTTGAGCGCCAACGATGCGAGCACATCGGCCAGCCGCGCGATCTTCATAGCGTTGGTCGAGGTCAGTGCGAGCCGTATCGTGCTGCGGCCGCCCGAGCATCGATAGCGGGCTTTCGCCAGGGTGCCCGGTGCAACCGTCGCTGCGCTGAGCGTCGCGCTTCCCGCGCCTTGGCACGCGATCCCAACCTTGAGCACCTTGCCGCTGAGTCCCACGAAACCGTTCAGCAGGCCAGGCTGGCCCGCGCTGGTGGGGATCGTGATTGTGGACTGGCTCGGCTCAGGCGGGGGTGGCTGCCCGGGCGCGGGCGGCAGCGGAATGCCAGAGCCTGCTCCCGGCGGTGGTCCCGGAAGTCCGGGCGGCGCGCCCGCGGCGCGTGCCGACGCAGCCAAGACGGCTGTCATCAACACGCTCAACAGCGCGAAGCCGATCATCGCCGTCAGCGTCGATCGTCCGATCCGCGACTTCACCGCCTGTGCAATCACGTGGTCCTCGCAACCAACTCGTCTCGCTTGCCCCGTGCGCGCCGGCCGTGCACGCCCGAATCTCGAAGCGGAGACTCTAGCGCGTGTCCGGCGGCGCTGCGTAGCCCCCGTCTGGCGGCACCGTGTAGCGGCCGTCTGGCGTCGCCGTGTAGCGGCCGTCTGGCGTCGCCGCGCAAATTCCTGCCTAGCAGCCGACCCCGGGGAGGCTACTGTTGACGGCTAGACAAGAGACCTTGTATTTGGGCGCGCGACCTGGGCGGATCATGAACCGGTAGTACTTGCCGATCCAGTCAGGATGCACAAACGTAACCGTGATCTGCGTCCCGACTCTGAGATGGCGACCGCCGAAGCGCGGCGCCAGGTTGGCACTCCCCGTCGAGCACGTTCGTTTCGACTTCTTGCCGCACTTGGTGATCTTGGGCTTTGCCGTCGAATGGTTGAACGGGCACCCGGAGCCCAGGCAGTTGATCTCCACCGCGACGCCGGGCGACAACCCGGTGATGGCCAACGCCAGGATGGTTGTGTATGACGGGTGGAAAGCGAATTTCCAGGTCATCAACGCGCCGACGGCGCCTGACGGAGGGATCGCGCCGACCTTCACTAGCTGCGTTGGGGAGTGCGATGGACTGAAGTTCGAGTCACCGCTGTATTTCGCCATGATGTGGTGCTTGCGGAGCCTCGTGTACCTGACCTGGCATTTCGCGACCCCGCGGGTCACAAGCTGGTTGTGACACTTGGCGATCGGCACGCCCTTGTCGAAAAATTCGGCCCGTCCGGTTGGCAGGATCGTGCCGGTGCTGTTCGCCGGCGGGTCGACGGTCGCGGTGAAGGTCGTGTTCGATCCAAGGTGCACTGCACCGACCAGCAGCGACAGCTTCGTCGAGGCTTGACCGACGGCGAGCGAGCTGGAGCTGCTAGAGCCGAGCAGCAGCGATCCCTTGACGGGCACGAAGTTGGCGCTCAGCTGGGCGGTGCTGGCCCCGAATGACGCCTCGCAGGTGATGATCGCGGTCTGCCTGGCCGGCACCGCGACGTTCGAGCAGCCCGTGATCGCTGCGTTGCCATTGTTGAACGTGATCGATCCGGTTGTAGGGGCGATCGCGGCTCCGGAGGTGATGGTGGCGATCAATGTCACGCCCTGGTCTGTAACGGGCGTGCCAGGGGTGACCGCCAGCGACACCGTGCTGCTTCCCATCACGACTGGGCTTCGGGCGGAGTTCACCGTGGCGCCGTAACCGCCGGTATTGCCCGCGGTTACCTCGACATACATCTGATCACCGACGTCGTTGCCGCTGAGCGTGTAGGTCGGGCCGGTGGCGCCCGGGACCGCAGCGCAGCTCGCACCGTCGCAGCGCATCCATTGATAAACGAACGAGCTGGGGTTGTTGGTCCACGAGCCCTGTGAGGCGTCGAGCGTCTGCCCTTCAGCGGACGGGCCCGAGAGCGTCGGAGCGGCAGATTCGACGGGCACCGGGCCGGGCACCGGGAGCGCTGGCGAATCCGCGGCCACGCTGCCGCCGCCGCTGCTCGCAGTCTCGACTACCTCGATATATGCCCCGACCAGCGTGGTCGGGGTCGGGTTCGGGATCGGGTAGGTCTGCGCGGTCGCGCCGGCGATCGCGGTGCACGTGAAAGGCGAGCCGGAGCAGCTATACCACTGGTAGGCCCGCGTGACCGTGCCGAGGCTCCAGCTGGCGTTGTTCTCGGTCAGCGTCTGGCCGGCCTGGACCGTGCCAGTTATGTAAGGCGCGGACTCCTCGATCAGCGGCGCGGTGATCGCGGCCGTCGGAGCGGATGTGACTGCTGTGCCGGTGCCACCGCCATTGACGCCAGCCACCTCGACCTCGATCGTGTCGCCGGAAGGGACTGTCGTCGGAGTCGTCATCGTCATGCTGGTTTGCCCGGAGATCGCGGTGCAGGTTGTGGTGCACTCTTCCCACTGGTAGGTGTATGAGCTCGGGCTATTGGTCCAGGTCCCGGTCTGCGCCGTCAGCACCTGGCCCTGCCATGTGATGCCGGTCGGCGCCGCGATTGTCGCCGGCCCGACCGGAGTCGGCGGCGTGACGGCCGCCGTCGGCGCCGAGACGACGCTGGTGCTACTGGCGCCGATGCTCGCAGTCACCTGGATCTCGATCGTGTCCCCGACAGGGACGGTGGTCGGAATCACCATCGTCGGACCGGTTTGCCCGGAGATCGCGGTGCAGGTCGCGCTGCATTCAAGCCACGCGTCGCTGATGGTGGTCCCGTTGGTACTGCTCCATGTTCCTCCCGTGTAGCTCAGCGTCTGGCCCTGCTGCGCGGTCCCCGTGATCATCGGCGCCTGGGTGCTGATCGGCAGAATCTGGCCAATCAGGTTGGTGGTGGCGGTCGTAGTCCCGGTGCTGTCGCCTGCCGTCTCGATCACCGCAACCCAGTCGCCGACATCACATGGCATTTTCGAACGCGGCCCGGGTCATGACGTCGCGGGGTTTGATGTCGCGCTCCAGCAAGATGCGGATGGCGGCCCCGGCCCGTCGGCATTCGTCGACTTTGGCCGGGTCTTCGGCCGGGATCGAAGCGCTGTACGGGAGCGACATGC
>JBKQJQ010000054.1:0-19893 GCA_052147875.1 Solirubrobacteraceae bacterium
TCTATCCCGACGGCGTTGGCGCGTGGATGGCCCGTGTCGACGCCGACACGGAGACTGGTGGCATGACCGTCGATCCGAAGTTTTTCCCGCACGGGGACGACTTTCGCGGGCTGCGGGTTCACCAGACCCGCCTTCAGGGCGGCGACGCGTCGAGCGACTCGTACTGCTTTGTCGACTAGCTGTTGCGCTCTCGGGTGTGGGGGCGCCAACCCCCCGCCACGCCCGGCGCTCCTCACGGTTCCGGCAGACTGCCCGGTCCCTTCGGGTGGGTTGATCGACAGGGAGCAGCCAGGCGAGCCCGTGTTGCGGCCTTCCTTTAATGCTCGATAATCGGGCTTATGTCGACCACTGGATGAAACAAGCGGGTTGACTGTCGGCGTTATGTAGACCACTTCGGCGGGGGCGCGGACCGCGTCGCCTCGCGCGACGGTACGCTAGGCCGCGTTTGACCGGCCGGTTGGCCGCGGAGTGGGACCATGACCGGCAGGAAAAGGACATCCAAGCTCGCAGTCGCTGTCCTGACCGCGCTCGTGACCGCTTCGGTCACTGGGGCTGCGACGGCCCTCGATTCGTCCGCACCGCCGAACGGCGGCGCTCCGATCGTTGGCGGCGGGCTGGCGCCGACGAGCACGACACCGCGCATCCCGCCGCCACCGAGCAAGCACGCCCGCGGCCATTGGCTCACCGGCGTGACGGTCACCGAGTACTGGCCATCACCCGAGTCGTGGTTCGTCGGCAAGCTGGTGAAGGCGCCCGGGCTGACCAGCATGCACCGGATCGACTGGCTGTACTCGGCAACCGGGGTTTCGATGCAAGGCGAGGGCATCGGGCTCGATGGACGGCTCTACCACATCGAATCGCCCGGTAACGGCGGCTGGGTGACGGCCAGCGGGACGCCGACGTCTCCAGCCGACGGATGGCTCGCTGGCGTGCCGTTCTGGCGTTCCGGGGGCTACTGGCGCAACAGCCGGCGAGCGGTCACTTTTCCGCTGGCGGCCGGCGGCTGGTCGGCGGGACCAGGCCGCAAGTACGTCGCGTTGCCCGACGTGTCGTTCGCGCTGGGCGGCGCACCACGGCTTCGCTACTACCAGTCAATCGCCGTCGATCCTGGCGTCATTCCGCTCGGCAGCCGGGTGTACGTGCCCGCCTACCGCAATGACGGCCACGGCGGCTGGTTCATCGCCCAGGACACCGGCGGCGCGATCAACGGCCGCCACATCGACGTCTACAGACCGCCCCCACTCACGGCCGACACCCCGGCGCGATTCTTCGCCGGTCAGCGGATTTACGTGATCGAGCCCAGGGGCTGAGCGGTCGCCCGGGCCGCTGACCGGCGCACTAGACTCCATCGTCGATGCCAAAGCAGCAGCGGATGATGCGAGTCGAGCAGCGCAGCCAGTTGGCCGCCATCCAGCAGCTCGAGAGCCGCTCCGACGAGGAACTCGAGGCCGAGACCAAGTTCAAGTCCGCGGCGCAGGCGATCCTCGGTGCCCGCGCCGCCGAGCGCTACGACGCCAAGACGGCCCGGGCGCACTTCCAGCGTGCGATCGCTGCGGCCCGGCCGCAGGAGCGAATGCAACTGCGGCGGATGGCCGACGCTTCACTCGCGCTGGCCGAACGGCGTCCCGCCGACCTCAAGAAGGCGACCGAGCGCCTCGGAGTCGACGCCCCCACCAACCGCCAGTTGCTCGGGCTCAGGTTCATGGGTCTGGTCGCGCCCCCGAAGAGCGCCGGCATCCTGGCGCGGATCCGCGGGGTCGTGCTCGTGATCGTGCTGATCATCGCAATCCTGCTGCTCGGCTTCGGAATCGTGAACCTCGTCGCACTCCCGTTCGGCGGCATCTCGCTCGACCTCGGGATCTTCTACGGCTTCGTCCTGGTCCTGATCGCGGTTGGGGCGCTCGCGTTCTTCGGACGCCGGCGGCAGAAGCGCGCCCAAGCGGAGCGCTCGGAGCAGCTCGCCGCGCGGTCACGCTGAGCCGCGCCGCCGATGTGTGGCCGCTACACGCTCGCGACGCCTGACCCGGCCGCAATCCGGGACCGCTTCCCGATCGGTGAGTCAGTCGAGGTCCGGCGTCGCTTCAACGTCGCCCCCGGCGACGAGGTTCTCGCGGTGACAACCGACCGCGAGGGGACTCCTCGCGGCGAGCTGCTGCGCTGGGGCCTGGTGCCGTCGTGGGCCAAGAGCCCCGACACGGGCATGAAGATGATCAACGCCCGGCTGGAGACCGTCGCCGAGCGGCCCGCGTACAGGCGCGCGTTCGAGCGCTTCCGCTGCCTGATCGTCGCCGACGGCTTCTATGAGTGGCAGCCGGTACCCGGTGCTCCGAAGCAGCCGTTTCACATCACACGGGACGACGGGGGCCTGTTTGCGTTCGCCGGCCTGTGGTCGATCTGGTACGCGCCGGACGACACCAAGCTGCGGACCTGCACGATCCTGACGACCGCTGCCAGCCCGGCGATCGCCGGGCTGCACGATCGGATGCCCGTGATCCTCGATCCAGGCGCGGAGGCCGCCTGGCTCGACACCTCCACCCCCGCCGATCAGCTGACCGAGATCCTCCGCGGGCTCCCCGCCGCCCGCACGGCTCTTACCCCGGTCGGCTTCGCGGTCAACGATGCGCGCTACGACGGCCCCGCGTGCCTTGCGCCGCCCGCGCCGAGCGCTCTCCAAGCTCTTTTCTAGAGAGCCGCTTCAGCGGCAGGCCGGACCGCCGGGCGGCGCGTGACGGGCGCGGTTGGCGCGTGCGGAGCCCCGGAGCGCGAGCCTCCGTGCACGGCCGGCAGCGTTGGCGTTCCGTTCGACACGTGTGCCACGCCGTTGGACGCGGGCGCCGGCGCCGATTCGGCTGGTACGTAGCGCGGGTTTGACAGCTTGAGCCACTGGTCGAAGGCGTCAGCGGCCAGCGGCCGGCTGACGTGATAGCCCTGAGCGAGGTCGCAGCCCAGGTGTGCCAGCTCTCGTAACGTGGCCGCGTCCTCAACTCCCTCGGCGATCACTCGCAGACCCAGATCGTGCCCGAGGTTGATCGTCGAACGGACGATGATCAGGTCGCTCTCGTCGTTCAGCATTGGCGACACGAACGAGCGGTCGATCTTCAGATCCTTGATCGGCAGCCTGCGCAGGTTGGCGAGCGATGAGTAGCCGGTGCCGAAGTCGTCGACAGACATCCTCACGCCGAGCCCGCTGAGGCGCGTGACGGTCGACATCGCTCGCTCCGGGTCGGACATGATCATGCTCTCGGTGATCTCGAGCTCCAGCGCTTCGGCCGGGAGTGAGTACATCGATAGCAGCCGCTCGATCTCCTTCGGGAGATCGCGGTCGAGCAGATTCCGCACCGAGAGGTTGACCGCGACCGACAGGTCACGGCCGTCCTTGCGCCACGACGCGCACTCGGCGATCGAGCGCTCGAGCACGTGGCGGGTCAGCGGCCCGATCAAGCCCGTCTGCTCGACCGTCTGGACGAATGCCCCAGGCGGAATCAGTCCCAGCTCGGGATGTTGCCAGCGGACGAGTCCCTCGGCGCCGGTGACGGTCAGGTCGTCGACGTCGACGATCGGCTGGTAGTGGACGACGATCTGTTCAGACGCGAGTGCGTGACGGATGTCGCTGAGCACGCTCAGCCGGCGGACAGAGTGCTGGTTCTGGTCGGCCGCGTAGAGCTTGTAGTCGCACTGTGCCTCCTTGGCGGCATACATCGCAATGTCGGCACAGCGAAGCAGAGCATGCGAGTCGTCGCCGTCCTCCGGGAACCGAGCGATCCCGATGCTCACCCCCACCTCGAGCGATAGCTCGTCGACGCTGAATGGTGAGCTCACACACTCCGTCAGCCGCGACGCGACATGCTCCATGACCGCGATGTCGTGGCTCCCCTTCGGCGGCAGGATCCCGAACTCGTCGCCACCGAGCCGCGCGACGACGCCGCCCTCGCCGACCGCCTCCACGAGCCGCGGGCCCAAGTCGCGCAGCAGAACATCGCCGTAGTGGTGCCCGAGCGTGTCGTTGATCTCCTTGAAACGGTCGAGGTCCATCAGCATCACGGCCAGCCGCGCCGAGGATTCACGCGCATCGCGAATCCGCTCCTCCATCACCTCTCGGAAACGCTCCCGGTTGGCCAAGCCCGTCAGCTCGTCTGTGGTCACGATTCGCTGCAGCTCCTCGCTGCGCTGCTGGGACTTGAGCAGCTCGCCGACGAGGTACTGGAAGATCACGAACGTCAGGCCAAGGACAGCGAGGCCGGTGGTGCCAAGCTGGTAGGTGAGGTAGACGGCTCCCATCGCCAGCAGCGCCGAGAGAAGCTGCGCGGACAGCACGGGCACAAATGCCTCGCGAGTCTTCTGCGGCAATGACTCGCGCTCCACGTAGCACGTGTAGCCCGCGACCGCCACGAAGTTGACGGTTAGCGCGACCATGTACGTCGCGAAGACGAGCAGATAGAAGCCAATCGCGTGGGGCCCGACGCCGGTAGCGTCGATCGCTGACGCGAAGAACAGTCCGGCCAGCAGCGGAGACCAAGCGTACGTCGCGAGGTTGTTCCGGAAGTGGTGGCCGCTCTCGCGCGAGTGCAGCCAGCCGACGCTGATCGCGAGCACTCCGACGACCGCTGCCGGGCCGCCTCCCAGAATCACTGCCGCGAGCACCAAGCCGAGGCCACTGCCCGAGACCTTCAACCTCGCCGACCCCGTGTCCACGTAGGTGAGGTCGCTGATGATCGTGAACACCGTAATGACAACCAGCGGCCAGACTCGCCAGTGGTAGTCATCCGCCGTGAGCGCAACGAACAGCGCGGCCCCCAGCAGGGCACCTAGCTGCATCGCAGCGACGCTCCGACTGGGCAGTCGCCGCCCCCGGGATGTGGCATCTATGCCCATCTGGGCCCATTTATCGGCCAAACCCACCGAATCCTCAACTAAATGCCGAGGCGTCCAGTCCGGACTAAAGGTTTGCTATTTGCGGCCGATCAAACCAATGAACCCAAAAAGAAAGCGGAGGGACTGCCATTCCGAGGCAGGCCCCCCGCTAGAAAACCCTTCAACCGCTCTTGAAGAACACGAATCCTCCTCCTGAGGACGTGGACGAAGGGATCACTTGTTATTGGCAACGCGGCGCGGGGATTGCAGTCCCGGTGCCGTGTTGTCCTGTCATAACGCTGACAGGACTGCCTCGTTCCGACAGCCAGTCGAACCCAGTGCGGCGCGATTGTATTCGTGCCGAGGGCGGAATCCAAGGGGCGACTGCAACAATCTGTTCAGGGCGACGCGATAGACCTGTCGTCGCGCAGGCGCGGGACCGCGATCGAGCGCGGCGGCGCACCGATCAGCGGCGCTCCGCGCCGGGTTTCACACAAGCGCTGAGCCGGGTTACGCGACTTCCAGCAGCAGCGGTTCGTCCGCCTCGAGCTGCTGACGCAGGCCGCGCTTGAGCTTGCCGTGGATCTGGCACACGCGGCTCTCGGACACGCCGAGGATCTCGCCGGTCTCGCGCAGCGTCAGGTCGTCGACGTGCAGCAGCAGAGCCACACGCCGCTCGCGTGCCGGCAGCTTGTCGAACACGGCGCGGAAGCTGGCGATCGCCCCTTCGCGCATCGCGGCGTGTTCGGGATCAACAGTCAGGTCAGAGCTGGCAAGCGTGTCGAGCCACTCCGTTGGATTGTCCTCGTCACCCAGCACAAGCGTGTTGAGCGATCCGACCTCGCAGCGAGCGAGATCCTCCATCAGCGTCGCGAGCTCATCCTCGGTGATCGCGAGCGACTCGCTCAGCTCGGTCGCGGTTGGGGCGCGGCCGTGGATCACCGTGAACCGCTCCCTGGCGCGATTCATCTCCCGCTCGAGTCGCCGCACCGAGCGCGGCGCCCAGTCAAACCGCCGGAGCTCGTCGATCACCGCGCCGTGGATCCGCGTCCACGCAAACTGCTCGAGCGTCGCTCCCTTTTCCGGGTCATAGCGGTCAATCGAGCGGATCAGCGCCTCAAGCCCACACGAGATCAGGTCGTCGACCTCGCGGTGGGCGGGTAGCTCACGCAGCTTGCGGTAGACGATCGCCTTGACGATCGGCGCCAGCGAGAACACGAGGCGATCGCGCGCGCCCGTGTCCTGAGTGCGCCTGTACTCGCGCCACAGCGCAAGAAGCGCCTCCTGGGACATCCGACCGCTTTGCGTGATCTGCTGCAATGTTCAGTTCCGCTGGCACTGCGTCGAGTCTGAGACATATCGGCGCCGTGACCGGTGTCTGGACCGCGACGACTGCTGTCTCCGTCTCCGTAGGAGCTACTGATCCTGCAGGGCCCGCGGGACCCGGTAGACCGCGAAATCCGACCGCGAACGATGCCCCTCTCCCCCCTACTCGAAGGCTACGACCACGTTCTGCTGGACCTCGACGGCTGCGTCTGGCTCGGCGACGAATGCATTCCCGGTTCGCCTGAGGCGCTGACGCAGCTGCGCGCCGCGGGCAAGGCGGTCGCGTTCTTGACCAATGACGCGCGGCGCTCACCGGAGGATTACGTGAGAAAGCTGTGGTCGCTGGGTCTGCGGGCATCACTCGAAGAGGTGGTCACAGTCGGCGCCGCGATCCAATACGAGCTCGCCGGCCGCCTGCCGGGAGCGACCGCATACGTGATCGGCTCGCCGGCGATCTTCCGCCACGTCGCCGAGTCTGGCCACCGGATCGTCAACGGGACCGAGCGCGCGACGGATGCCGACGTGGTGGTGATCGCCGGCCACGACGAGTTCGGGTTCGATGAGCTGCGCGATGCCACGCAGGCGGTGCTCGCGGGAGCCGAGATGATCGCCGCTGGCCGCGACCGAACGTTCCCGACCCCTGACGGCCAATGGCCCGCGACCGGCGCGATCGTCGCGGCACTCGAGTTCGCCACCCAGCGCACCGCCCGGGTGGTCGGAAAGCCGGACTCGCTGATCTTCAGGACGGCGCTGGACCGGCTTGGTTCTGGACGCGCGCTGATGGTCGGAGACCGTCTCGAATCTGACCTGATGGGTGCGGCAGCGACCGGGATCGACGCGGCGATCGTGCTCACCGGCGTCACGACCCGGGAGCAGGCGGAGGCAGCCTACGAGCCCGGCCCGGTGGCGATCGCGAACGACCTCTATTCGTTGGTCGTAGCGTGAAGCTGATGTTGATCGTCAATCCGTCGGCCGGAGGAGGCCGAGCGAGTCGCGCCCTGCCCGACGTGCAGCGGGCGCTGGCCGCATGCGGACTCGAGCACCGCGTCGAGCACACCCGCAGCCTCGAGCACGCCGCAGAGCTCGCCCGAGAGGCGACGGCCACGGGCGAAGCGGGGGTCGCTTTCGGCGGCGACGGGCTCGTCGGCGCGGTGGCCGGCGCGCTCAGCGGATGCGACGGGCTGCTCGGAGTCCTCCCCGGCGGGCGGGGCAATGATTTCGCGCGCATGCTCGGCATCCCGCTGCGGCCGGTGCCCGCCTGCGACGTGCTCGCCGGTGGAAGCGTCGAGCGCGTCGACTTGGGCGATGTCAACGGGCGGACGTACGCTGGTATCGCGAGCTGCGGGTTTGACTCGGTCGCCAACCGGATTGCCAACGACACCCGCATCGTGCGCGGCAAGCTCGTCTACGCGTACGGCCTGGTGGGGGCGCTGGCGACCTGGGAGCCGACGACCTTCACGGTCGAGCTCGACGACGGCGCGCGAACATTTCGCGGCTACTCGGTCGCGGCCGCCAACTCGAAGTACTACGGCGGCGGGATGATGCTGGCGCCAGACGCGTCGCTGAGCGACGGGGAGCTCGAGATCGTGATGATCTCGGACGTGTCGCGGCTGCGCTTCTTGCTGCTCGCGCCGACCGTCTTCCGCGGCGCCCATGTGCGCCAGCGAAACGTCGAGGTGATCCGCTGCAAAGAAGCGCGGATCAGCGCCTCACGACCGTTTGAGATGTACGCCGACGGCGACCCGATCGCGGAGTTGCCGGTCACGGTGAGCGCACGACCCGCCGCGGTCCGAGCGATCGTTCCCGCACGATGACGGCGCTGGACGCGAAGATCGCCGCTGCGCGCGCCGTCGGTGAGCTCGCTCGTCGAGCCGGGCGCGGCGGCGGCACGAGCCTCCCCGGCAAGGTCTTGATGCGGCTACAACCCGACGCGATCTCGCGCCTGGCGCAGCGATTGCCGAACGGCACCGCGGTCGTGTCTGCGACCAACGGCAAGACGACCACCGCCGCGATGGTGGCCTCGATACTCGAGAACGCCGGAATCCGGCTCGTCCACAATCGCGCCGGAGCGAACATGGCCGGCGGCGTGGCGTCGGCGCTGCTCGCCGCGGCGCAGCGCGGGAACGGGATCGGCGGCGAGCTCGGACTGTTCGAGATCGACGAGTTCTGGCTCGACCGCGTCGCCGCTCAGCTGCGCCCGCGCGCGATGGTGCTCGGCAACCTGTTCCGCGACCAGCTTGATCGCTACGGCGAGCTGGACACGATCGCCGACCGCTGGGCGGCACTCGCCGGCTCGATGCTCGCCACCCGGCTGGCGCTGAACGCGGACGATCCGTTGATCGCCGACCTCGGCCGAGAGCGCGCCGGCGTGACCTACTTCGGCGTCGAGGATCCCTCGATGGCGCTTGCGGAGATGCAGCACGCATCGGACTCGAAGCACTGTCGCCGATGCGGCGCGGCCTATGTGTACGACGCCGTCTACCTCGGGCACCTTGGCGTCTATCACTGCCCTTCGTGCGGCCAGCGTCGGCCAGACCCCACGATCGCCGCCCGTCAGATCGAGCTTGATGGAACCCGTGGCGCCCAGTTTGAGCTCGCGACCAGTGCCGGCTCAGCGACCGTCTCGCTGCCACTGCCAGGCCTCTACAACGTCTACAACGCGCTCGGCGCCACCACGCTCTGCCTCGAGCTCGGGGTGGAGCTCAATCAGGTGGTGACCGGGCTGGAGGCGGTCAGCGCAGCGTTTGGGCGTGCGGAACGAGTCGCGCTGTCCGGCACGGAGCTTTCGATCCTGCTGATCAAGAACCCGGCCGGCGCAAACGAGGTGCTGCGGACGCTGACGCTCGAACGGGGCGAGCTCGACCTGCTCGGGATGCTCAACGATCGCACGGCCGACGGGCATGACGTCTCGTGGATCTGGGACGCCGACTTCGAGCTGTTGGCGGGCCGGGTCCGACGCGTGACCTGCGCCGGAACCAGGGCCGCCGAGCTTGCGCTGCGGCTCAAATATGCGGGCATCCCGACCGACCGCCTGGCGGTCGTTTCGGACCTCCCCACGGCGCTGGATCAAGCGCTCGCGGCCGCGAACGGCAGCCTGTTCGCGCTACCCACCTACACGGCGCTCTTGGAGCTGCGCGACGAGCTGACTCGCCGCGGCCACGTCGGTCAGTTCTGGGCGCGCGACGAGGTGCGAGCGTGAGCGTGATCTGGCACGACATCGAGTGTGGCGGCTACACCGAGGACCTTCGTCTGTGGCGCGCGCTGGCCGCGCAACACGACGGGCCGGTGCTGGACATCGGCGCGGGCACCGGCCGAGTGACGCTCGATCTGGCACGTGCCGGTCACGACGTGACGGCGCTGGACCTCGACGGCGAGCTGCTGGCGGAGCTGCTGGCGCGTGCCGATGGACTCGAGCTCGAGACAATCGTCGCCGACGCGCGATCGTTTGCCCTCGACCGCCGATTCATGTTGTGCATCGTGCCGATGCAGACGATCCAGCTGTTCGGCGGCGCGCAAGGGCGCGCGGCGTTTCTCCGGGGCGCCCGCGAGCATCTGCTCCCGGACGGGGTGCTGGCGATCGCAATCGCGGATCGGCTCGATTTGTTCGACACCGCCGACGGCCAGGTGTCGGTGCTGCCCGACGTCCGCGAGCTCGACGGCGTCGTGTATTCGAGTTTCCCGACGGCGGTGCGCGAGGACGGCGACGGGTTCGTGCTCGTGCGCAGCCGCGAGGTGGTGGCCGTCGACGGGCGGCTGAGCAGTCAGCTCGACGAAACCAGGATCGACGCGCTCGATGCGGTCCGGCTCGAACGCGAGGCCGTGGCCGTTGGGCTGCGGCCAGCCGGTCGTGCCCGCATCGCCGAAACGCCCGATCACGTCGGCAGCGCGGTGGTGATCCTTCGTGCCTGAGGATCGGCTGCGTGTCTGCGCGCTGTACCCGGAGCTGATGAACATCTATGCCGATCGCGGCAACCTGCTGCTCCTCGAGCGGCGCTGCCGCTGGCGCGGGATCGATTTTGAGCTGACATCCGCCACGATCGGTGAACCGCTCGACGCTTCCGGCGCCGATCTGTACTACATCGGCGGCGGCCAGGATCGCGACCAGAGGCTGTGCGCGAACGACCTCGCACACAGCAAGCGCTCCGATCTGCACGCCGCGGCCGACCGCGGCGCGGTGATCCTCGCCGTGTGCGGCGGCTACCAGCTGCTCGGTCACTCCTACCAGCTTGGAGACGAGACGCTCCCGGGCGCCGGGCTCGTCGATCTCATGACGGTTCGCGCCGACGGCCCACGGCTGATCGGCAACGTCGCGATCGAGGTCGAGCTCGAGCCCGGCGTGCCGGAAGTGCTGGCGGGGTTCGAGAACCACGGCGGTCGCACGAAGCTCGGCTCCGAAGAGCGCCCGCTCGGCCGGGTGCTGAAGGGACGCGGAAACGACGGCCGCAGCGGCTTTGAGGGGGTCCGACGCGCAAACGTGATCGGGACCTACCTGCATGGCCCGCTGCTGCCCAAGAACGCGTGGTTCGCCGATTGGTTGATCGCCACCGCAGTTGGCGCCGACGGCCCGCTCGCGCCGCTCGACGATCAGCTCGAGCAGGCGGCGCACGTGGAGGCGCTCCACGCTGCCGGGCTCTAGGATGAATCGCCGTGCGTGAGGTCTGAGTTTGCGACGTCGCACCTACAGGGCCCCGTGGATCGCGGCCGGCCTCTCGATCGTCAGCGTCCTGGCCTGCTCGGCCTGCGGGACCACCGTCTCGGGTACCCAGACGGGCGCCGGCCAGACGACTACGACGACCACGACCACCTCGTCGACCACCGCGGCTTCGACTGCGTCGGGGACCGGCACAAGCAACACCACCACGACGGTGCTCCCCGGCACCGGCAGACCGCCGATCACGATTGGCGACAAGAACTACACGGAGCAGTTCCTGCTCGGCGAGCTTTACAAGCAGGCACTGACTGCCGAGGGGTTCAGCGTTCAGCTCAACCAGAACATCGGCCCAACGGACGTCACGCTGCAGGCGCTGAAGACCGGGTCGCTGGCGATGTATCCCGAGTACCTGAACATCTTCAACAGCGAGATCGCCAGGTACACGACGCCGTTCAGGACCCGGCTGGGGGCCTACAGGGGCGCGCAGCGGTACGCGGTTGCGCACGGGCTCGAGCTGCTTGACCCGACTCCGTTCAGCGACACCGGGGCGATCGGGGTCACCGTCGGCTACGCACTTGCAAACCATCTCAGCTCGCTGTCCGATCTGTCTCGGGTCGAGGACTCGCTGACGTTTGGGGCGCCGCCGGAGAGCTCGCCGACCGGCCCGGCGCTGAGCGATCTCGAGCGCACCTACGGGTTCACGCCGCACACGGTCACGCCGCTCCCGGTCGGAACCCAGTATTCGGCGCTCAACGACGGGTCAGTCCAGGCGGCCGAGGTGCAGACGACCGACGGTCAGCTCGCGAGCGGCGACTACCAGCTGCTCGCCGATCCCGCGAACGTGTTCGGCTGGGGGAACGTCGTGCCGGTCGTGGCCAGCTCGGTGATCGGGACAGAGGGGCCGGCATTCGCGGCCACGATCAACCGCGTCAGCGCGTTGCTCACCACCGGTGTAATGCGTGAGCTCAATCAGGCCGTCGACATCGCGGGACAGAGCCCGGCGACGGTAGCCCAGCAGTTCCTCGAGACCCACGGCCTGATTCCTCCCGCGTCATCGTGACGCAGCGGCGCCGAAACCGCCGCTCGAGCCAAGGCCCCCCGTACCGCGCTCGCTCTCGGAGAGCGCGTCGACCTCGAGCGGGGTAGCGAGGTCGACCGCGATCAGCACAAGCTGGGCGATCCGATCGCCGGGCGCGATCTCGAAGCTGGCCGCGCGGTCGGTGTTGAGCAGCAGAACCTTGAGCTCGCCGCGGTAGCCGGAGTCGATCAGTCCCGGAGCGTTGACGAGCGCGATCCCGTGGCGAGCCGCCAGCCCCGACCTCGGCAGCACCAGGCCGGCGCCGCCCGGCGGGATCTCGACCGCGATCCCGGTCGCGACCGACGTCCGCTCGCCGGGCCCCAGCACGGCCGCCTCGAGCGCGCACAGGTCGAGCCCCGCGTCGCCGGGATGCGCCCGCGCCGGCAGGATCGCGCGGGGGTCAAGCCGCACTAGCCGCAGGTTCATCTAGCGGCCGACTCGGGCGTCAGCGCAAACGGCGCATATCGCTCGGCGACGCCGGCCGGGAGCCGTGCATGGACGCGCACGCCCTCGGGCGTGTCCTCTCGCTCGAGATCGCCGGCGAGCTCGTGCAGCTCCGCCAGTCGGCCCCCCTCGTCATACGGAACCAGCAGTTCGACGACCGCCAGGCGGCGCTCGAACTCGTGCTCGAGCCGCTCGATCAATGCCGGGACGCCGGCGCCGGTCTGGGCGCTGACGAGCATCGCGTCAGGGTGGCGGCGCGACAGTTCGGCCTGCCGCTGAGCGTCGATCTGATCAGCCTTGGCCAGCACGAGCAGACGCGGCGCGACGTCGGCGCCGATCTCGGCCAGCACGTCCTCGACCGCGCGCGTCATCTCCCCGAGCTCCTGCTCGTCGACCGAGGCATCGACGACGTGCAGGATCAGATCAGCCCGGCGCGTCTCCTCGAGCGTTGCGCCGAACGCGTCGACCAGCTGATGGGGCAGCTTGCGGATGAAGCCGACCGTGTCGGTCAGCAGGTAGTCGCGCCCGGACGCCCGCAGCACGCGGGTCGTCGGATCGAGGGTGTGGAACAGGCGATCGCGGACCGGGACAGTCGCTCCGGTCAGCGCGTTGAGCAGCGTCGACTTGCCGGCGTTCGTGTACCCGGCCAGCGCAACCTGGGGCAGGTGGGCGCGCTCGCGTTCGGCGCGCATGACCGAGCGCGTCGAGCGCACGTGTGCAAGCCGGCGCTTCAAAACCGCAATCCGGTCTCGCGCGAGGCGCCGGTCGGTCTCGATCTGGGTCTCGCCTGGCCCCCTCGTCCCGATTCCGCCTCCGAGCCGCTCGAGGTGCGACCACAGGCCGCGCATCCGCGCGAGGTTGTACTCGAGCTGCGCAAGCTCGACCTGAAGCTTGCCCTCGGCCGAGTGCGCGTGGGACGCGAAGATGTCGAGGATGATCGCCGTACGGTCGATCACCGGGACGCCGAGGCCGGCCTCGAGGTTGCGCTCCTGGCGCGCTGAGAGCTCGTCATCGCAGGCGACGAGGTTCGCGTCGGCGGCGTCGATCTCGGCCTTCAGCTGCTCGAGCTTGCCGGGACCGAGGTAGGAGTTCGGATGCGGGCGGTCGCGGCGCTGGACCAGCCCGCCGACCGACGCCACGCCGGCGGTTCTGAGCAGCTCGTCCAGCTCGGCGAGATGCTCGTCGTCGCCGGCCGGGACGGCCGCGACCATGAACGCACGCTGGCGCGCACGGCCACGCGTGCGATCGTTGTTCTGTGAGCCATTGCGCCGGCTGGCTACGTCGGGCACGTGTGCGGATGGTAGCCGCGGCGCGTGGCGGATTCGCCGTTCGCGCCCGACTCAGAGCTCGCGCAGCCGCTGTACGGCTTCAAGCAGGCGATCGTCGGGCGTGGTCAGCGAGATCCTGAAGAAGCCCTCGCCGTTGGGCCCATAAGCGCCCCCGGGAGAGATCACGACCGCTGCGCGTTCGAGCACGTGTTCGCAGTACTGGGCCGCTGAGTCGAAGCCGGAGGGGATCGGCGCCCAGATGTAGATCGTCCCCTTCGGCGGCGTGACGTTGACCCCGGCCTCTGCGAGCGCGTCGCAGACCAGGTCGCGCCGGCGCTGATAGAGGGCGGTCATTCCCCGCACCTGCTCGTCGATCTCGGGCGCCAGGGCCGCGATCCCGGCGCGTTGGACAGCCTCGAACAGGCCCGAGTCGATGTTTGACTTCAGGCGCCAGTAGTGCGCGATCGCGTCGGCATTGCCGACGATCGCGGCACACCGCCAGCCGGTCATGTTGTAGCCCTTCGAGAGCGAGAACACCTCGACGCCGACATCCTTGGCGCCCGGCGTCGCCAGAAACGATGGCGCGACGTAGCCGTCGAACGTGATCTCGCTGTAAGCGTTGTCGTGCACGACAAGCACGTCGGAATCACGGGCGAGCTCGATCGCGCGCTCGAACACCCCGTCGGGCAGGATCGCGCCGGTCGGGTTGTTCGGATAGTTGATGAACATCAGCCGCGCCCGGTCGCGTGCCTCACCTGGAATCGCTTCGAAGTCCGGTGCGAATCCTTGCTCGGGCACGAGCCGCATCAGGTACGGCTCGGCGCCGGCGAGCAGCGGGCCGCCGGTGTAGACCGGATAGCCCGGATCGGAGGCGAGCGCCAGGTCGCCTGGGTCCAGGAACGCAAGGTTGAGGTTGAAGATGCACTCCTTGGCGCCGATCGCCGGCATCACCTCCGTCTCGGGGTCGAGCCGCACGCCGAAGCGCCGCTGATAGAACGCCGCGACAGCCTCGCGGAAGTCGGCCAGCCCGCGGTTGGATGGGTATGTGTGGGTGCTCGGGTCGGCGATCGCGCGCTGGGCTGCGACCACGACCGGCTCATACGTCGGCATGTCCGGGTCGCCGATCCCGAGGCTGATCACGTCGACGCCGGCCGCCCGCTTCGCGGACACCTTGCGCTCGAGCTCGGCGAACAGGTAGGGCGGGATCTGATCGAGACGCTTACTCGGTTTCATGCAGCTCCTTGACGAATTCGTCGGCGAGCGTGCCGCGGAACACCGGGACCGCAGGACCCGTCAACGTTACGCGAAGGTCGTCTGAGACCTCGACCTCGAGCTCGCCGCCGTCGAGCACCACGGTGACCGGGGAATCGCCGCCGCCCAGCACATGGGCAACCGCCGCCCCGGTCGCGCCGGTGCCACTGGCGTGGGTCTCCCCCACGCCGCGCTCGAAGATCCGCGCCCGGATCCGGCCGGCGCCGAGCGGTGTGTACCAGGAGACGTTGGTCCGGTGCGGGAAGAGCTCGCTGCGCTCGATCTCAGGCCCGATGGCCTGCAGGTCGAGTGCCTCGAGCGCGGCGGAGTCGTCGACTCGGATCACGCACTGCGGATTGCCGACCTGGACGTGCTGGAAGCGCCAGTTGCGGCCGCCGGCGGTCAGCTCTCCCTGGCCGTCATCGCCACCGGCTGGGTAATCCGCGCTCCGCAACCGCGCCCGCGGCATCCCGAGGCTGCAGCTGATCGCCGACGTGATCGCCGGCCGGATCTCGCCGGCCGCGGTCTGAATCGAGAACGTGTAGCTGTCCGTCCAGCCCGCCCGGTGCAGGTAAAGGACCGCCTCACGCGAGCCGTTGCCCGACAGCTCCGCCTCCGAGCCGTCGGGATTGAAGATCCGCAGCCGGGCGACGAAGCCGGGCTCGTCAGGCTCGGAGAGCAGCAGCACCCCATCGGCAAATATGCCCGTGTGCCCGGCGCACAGTTTGCGCACCCGCGCCGGGGTGAGCTCGAATTCGAGCTGGCGCTGCTCGAGGATCAGATAGTCGTTGCCGAGCGCCTGCCACTTCTCGAAGTCCACGCGGCGGCAGTCTATGTGTGTACCGTCGCGTGTCGCATGCTCAGGCGCCTGCGCTACTCGGCCTCGACGCCGCTGATTTTGCTAGGGGTCGTGTCCGTCCTCTCGTTCGCCGCCCGGGCGACGCTGCTGGGCGAGCCCTGCCAGTCCCCGTGCACGAAGGCGTCGGAGCACACGCTGATCTTCGACGAGGCCTACTACGTCAACGCGGCCCGCGTGATCGCTGGAATCAGGCCGGCGCCGGGCGCGCACTATTCGGACGCGCCGCTTGGGACCGATCCCAACGCGGAACACCCGCAGGGCGTGAAGCTGATCATGGCGGCGGCGATCGAGCTGTTCGGCGACGGTCCGTTCGCGTGGCGGATCGGAAGCCTGATATTTGGCTCGATCGCGATTCTCGGGATGTACGCACTGGTTCGCTCGGCCGGCGGCGGCCCGTGGTCGGCGCTTGGCGCGGCCACCCTGATGGCGTGCGACAACCTGCTGCTGGTCATGGGCCGGATCGGAACGCTCGACATCTATGCGGTCGCGATGATGATCTGGGCCGCCGCCTTCTACTTACGCGACCGCCCGCTGATCGCCGGCCTGGTGCTCGCCGTCGGCGCCGCGTTCAAGGAGGTGGCTCCGTACCTGTTGATCTCGCTGGTCCTGCTCGAGCTCGCGCGGGTGATCGCGCGGCGCGTTCGCGGCGGGCCGGATAGCTGGCGTCCGAGGCCTGCCCTGTGGCGGCTGGCGATCGTAACCTTCACGACCGCCGGCGTGTTCATCGGGCTGCTCGGGATCATGGACCAGATCGCGACGCCATACGCTGACGCGACCGGTCAGCTGATCACCGGGGGCCCGTTTGACCACCTGGCACACATCATCTCCTACGCCGAGCAGCAGACCAGCCCCAACGGACCGACGGGCATCGCCTCCTACCCGTGGGCGTGGCTGATCGACCTGAAGCCGATCGTCTATCTGCGGATCAACCCGTCGCTGCCGGGCCACGGCCTGTACGCGATCCACCCGGTGTCGAAGTTCCTCGGCATGATCAGCCCACCGATCCTGCTGTTCGGGATGCTCGGTCTGCTGTTTGCCACCTATCGGGTGTTCAAGTTCGACGGCGTACGGGGCTCATCCCGGATGCCGTGGGATTCGGAGCTTCCGATCCTCTCGCTCTGCTGGTTCATCGGCACGTGGACCCCGTTCGCGCTCGCCAGCCTGATCGACCAGCGGACCAGCTACCTGTATTACATGGTGATCGTGATGCCAGGTCTGTACATGGCCGCGACCTACCTGGCGTCGCGGCTTTGGCGACTGCGGCGTCGATGGAGCACCGCCGTGGTGTCGATCTGGGCGCTGGGAGTGGTTGTGGCTGTCGTGCTCATGTACCCGTTCGTGCCGGTGTTCTGAGCCACAGCTCGTGCGCTTCGGCGGCAACGTCGTCGGGGTCGCGACCGGTCGCGTCGAGCACATTGACCGCCGCCAGCTTTCGCATCCAGGTCAGCTGCCGGCGCGCGTAGTTGCGCGTTCGGCGTTTGGTCGCCTCGACGTCGCCGGCCAGCAGCTCCTCGAATCCGAGTGCCTTGCGGGCGGTCTGGGACGCACCGCCGGCAGCCGCCAGGCGGACCTCGTTCTGGACTCCGCTGGCGAGCATCCGGTCGACCCGTGCGTCGATTCGCTCGTACAGCTGTTCGCGCTCCATCGTCAGCCCGACCAGCAGCGTCGGGTGACGGGTGGCCGAGCTCCAGAGCTCGGATTCCCCCTGCGGAGGTTCGAGCTCACCCGCATCGAGCAGCTCCAGCGCTCGAACAATGCGCTGGCGATCGGTCGGGTCGATCTCGGCCGCCGACCACGGTGCACGCCGCGCGAGGATCGCGTGTAGCGCTTGCGGACCTCGGCGCTCGAGCTCACCAAGCCAGCGCTCGCGGACCCCTTCCGCGGGCACGGGCCGCAAGCTGAGCTCGGTCAGCGCGGCGCGGAGGTAGAGGCCGGTGCCGCCGACGACGATCGGAAGGCGCCCCTCGTCGAGCAGCTCGTCGATCTCGGCGTGTGCCAGCTGCGCGTACTCGCCGGCGCTGAAGGTCGCGTCGACGGGCAGAAACGACAGCAGGCGGTGCTCGAGCTGGGCACGCTGCGCGCCGGTCGCGGCACCGGTCAGGAGCTCGAGCCCGGCGTACACCTGGAGCGCGTCCGCCGACACCGCGACGGGGTCCTCGCCCGCCGCGCGCAGCCGCTGCCCAAGCGCGATCGCGACCTCTGTCTTGCCGACTCCGGTCGGCCCGAACAGTCCGATCACACGCGTATAAAGCACGGGGGGCAGTATCGTGGAGCGGTGAGCGTTTCAGTTGGAGCCGGGATCTCAACCGCTCCCGATCCGCTCGCCGCGGCTACCGAGGCGGCGCGGACGGCAGCCGACACGCTGGCGACTGGCCGGGTCGACTTGGCGGTCGTGTTCGCGACCGGCGCGCATCTGGTCGCGCCCGAGGCAACGCTCGAGGGGGTGCATTCCGCCCTTGCCCCGGCGGCGCTGATCGGGTGCGGGGCGGGCGGCGTGCTCGGCGACGGGCGAGAGCTCGAGTCGGGCACCGCGGTGGCTGTCTGGGCTGCCTCGCTGGGTGATGGAGCCGCCCGGCCGTTCCACGCTCATGTCGACGGCGATGGCCCCGACGGAGTGCTCCACGGGCTGCCGGAGTGTGGGCCCGAGAGTGCGCTGATGCTGCTGTGCGACCCGTACTCATTCCCGGCCGACCAGGTGCTCGCGACCCTCGCCGAGGCGACGCCCGGGGTGCCCGTGCTCGGCGGACTGGCGAGCGCGCGGACGGTCGACGGCTCGGGCGCGCTGTTCTTCGGCGATGAGGTGTGCGAGCAGGGAGCGGTCGGAGTCTCGCTCGACGGCGTCGAGCTGCTGCCGTGCGTCTCGCAGGGCGCGACGCCACTCGGCCGTGAGCTGACGATCACCGCCGCCGAGGGCAACGTGATCCACGAGCTCGCCGGGCGGCCCGCGATCAAGACGATCGAGACGGTGATCGGCGAGCTGTCGCTGAGCGACCGAGCGCTGGTCGCAGCGGGACTGCTGCTGGGAATCGTGATCGACGGCGGCAAACCCGAGTACGAGCAGGGGGACTTTCTCGTGCGGGGTGTGCTGGGCGCCGATCCCGACACCGGCTCGGTTGCGATCGGTGCCAGCGTCGAGCCGGGACAGGTCGTGCGGCTGCACGCCCGCGACGCGCGCTCGGCGGATGAGGATCTGCGCCGTGAGCTGCGTCTGCGGGCGCTGGCGGCAGGCGGCGAGCCGGCTGGCGCGCTGGTGTTTTCGTGCAACGGCCGTGGACAGCGGATGTTCGGAGCCACCGACCACGACGCCACGGTCGTTGCCGAAGAGCTCAACGGCGCCCCAGCGGCCGGGTTCTTCGCCGCCGGTGAGATCGGGCCGGTGGGCGGGCGCAGCTTCCTGCACGGCTTCACTGCAACGGTCGCGGTGTTCCCGTCCTAGCGGTCGAGAGCACCTAGACTGCCCCGCCGTGCAGCGGCGCAACCGCATCACTATCGCCGGCAGCACCGCCCTCGTGACGGGCGCGAGCGGCGGGCTCGGGCACGCGATCGCGCGCATGCTCAGCGCCCGCGGGGCGCGGCTGGTCCTGAGCGGCCGTCGTACGGAGGTGCTGGCGGCGCTTGCCGACGAGCTCGGTGCCCGGGTCATCGCTTGCGATCTCGCGTCGCGCGAGGAGGTCGCACGGATGGCCACCGAGCTCGCTTCGACGGTCGATCTGTTCGTGGCCAACGCCGGGCTGCCGGCGACCGGCAAGCTCGAGGCCCTGACTCAGGCTGAGATCGACCAGCTGCTCGAGGTCAACCTGCGCGCGCCGATTGCGCTCGCGCGCGCGTTCGCGCCGGCGATGATCGAGCGCCGACGCGGCCACATGGTGTTCATCTCGTCGCTGTCCGGAAAGGCGGTGCAGCCCGCCTCATCGATGTACTCGGCGACCAAGTTCGGCCTGCGCGGGTTCGCGCTCGCGCTGCGTACGGACCTAAGGCGTCACGGGGTCGGCGTGTCGGTCGTGGTACCCGGGTTTGTGCGAGACGCGGGGATGTTCGCCAACTCGGGCATGCGGCTACCTCCGGGCATCGGCACCAGCTCGCCGGACGAGGTCGCCACCGCGGTGATCCGGGCGATCACGTCCAACCGCGCGGAGCTGGGCGTGGCGCCGCTGCACATCCGAGT
>JBKQJQ010000055.1:0-36149 GCA_052147875.1 Solirubrobacteraceae bacterium
GAGCGGGACCGCTGGCGAGTATCCCCGCCAGCGGGCCGGCGGCCATCTCGAGGCGTTCGAGCTGGCGCTCGCCGGCGACGACCGGCTCGGGCCGTCGCTACGTGGCCTCGCGCCCGACCTCGACTGAGCCGCTCAGCCCCAACGGAGCTTTCGCGGCCGCTCCCGCATCCGGATCACCTTTGCGGGGATGCCGCCGACGACCGCGTTCGCGGGGACGTCGCACGTGACGACCGCGCTGGTCCCGATCACCGAGTTGTCGCCGACCGTGATCCCGCGCAGCAGACAGGCGCCGTAGCCGATCCAGACGTTGTGGCCGATCTCGACATCGCGTTTGTAGATCCCCTGCTCGCGGATCGGCCGCTCGACCTCGACCATCCCATGGTCGAAGTCGATCATCATCACGCGGTCGGCGACGATGCACTCGCGCCCGATCGAGATGTGCTGAAACGCCGAGATCGTGCATTCCTGGCCGAACACAGTTTTGGCGCCGATCGAGACCACGCCCTCGTGGACGCGGATCTTGCAGCCGTGGCCGATCCACGACCAGCGCCCGAGCTTCAGCTTCGCGCCGCGCCCGATCTCGAACCTGACCCCGGGAGCCACAAAGCACATGCCGTCGGTCTCCAGCCGGCCCCGCCAGCGGAGCTTGAGCCACAGCCAACGCACGTACAGCACGATGTAGCCGCGCCCGAGCATCCCGTGTGCGCGCGCGAAGCGCCAGAAAGCCAGTGGCCCACCCGTCAGCGGCCGCGGTCCAGGCCGTGCGGGCGGGGGAACCGCGGCCGGGCCCTTCAAGCGGCGGCGCGGCGTCTGCTCTGTGCCGACCGAACGCACCAGCAGATCGTAGGGCCTAGCCGTCGTCGAGCAGGCCCGTCAGCGGCCCGAGCAGCGGGCGCGAACGCCGCGAGACGCCCGGGAGCTCGAGCAGTCGATGCGTCGGCGGCGACCCGTACTTGAGCCGCTGGAGTTGCTCGGGGGCGACCGGGCGCCGGTGGTTGTCGAGCAGGCGGCGCCGTCGTTTGTACGCTACGGGCGCCTCGATCCCGTCGCCGACCAGCGAGTTGGCGCGGTCTCGCAGCCCG
This sequence comes from Solirubrobacteraceae bacterium, assembly GCA_052147875.1. GTDB lineage: Bacteria > Actinomycetota > Thermoleophilia > Solirubrobacterales > Solirubrobacteraceae > Palsa-465. The sequence goes on from JBKQJQ010000055.1 coordinate 1,083, forward strand.
GTAGCCATGGTCGACAGGTTCCCGTCCGGCTCGGCTCTACACCTCCCTGGCATGATTGCTCGCCGCGATGGGTGGCTCAGACCAGCAACTCTCCGAGCGTCTGCTCGCGGGCGACAAGCGCGCTCTGGCGCGCGCGATAACGCTGGTCGAGAACGACGACCCCGAGGGCTGGGAGCTGGTTCGGGAGGTCTATCCAAGGACTGGAAACGCGACCGTGATCGGGTTCACCGGGCCACCGGGAGTCGGCAAGTCGACGCTGATGGCGGCGCTGACGAAGCTTGAGCGAGCGCGCGACCGCTCGGTCGCAGTGCTGTCGATCGACCCGTCGTCGCCGTTCACCAAGGGCGCGCTGCTCGGCGACCGGATCCGGCTGTCCGAGCATTTCCTCGACCCCGGCGTGTTCATCCGCTCGATGGCGAATCGCGGAGCGCTCGGCGGCCTCAGCGAGGCGGCGCTCCAAGCGGCGCTATTGATGGACGCGTCGGGGCGGGACGTGGTGCTGCTCGAGACCGTCGGCGTCGGGCAGGCCGAGGTCGACATCATCGACCATGCGGACACGGTCGTGCTGGTGCTGATGCCCGGGTCGGGCGACTCGATCCAGGCGCTCAAGGCAGGGGTGATGGAGATTCCCGACATCATCGTCGTCAACAAGGCAGACCACCCACTGACCGACACGATGGTGCGCGAGATCAAGGCGGTCCTGTCGCTCGGCCCGCGCGCGGACTGGCAGGTGCCGATCATCCGCACGGACTCGGTACGCGGCGAGGGCGTCCCGGAGCTCGCCGACAAGCTCGCGGCGCACCGCGAGCACATCGTCGCCGCGGGGACGCTGTCAGCGCGGCGGCGGCGCAACCTGATGAACGAGGTGCTCGCGATCGCGACCTTCCGCCTGCGGCGCGAGCTTGAGGAGTCGGTCCGCGAGGACCCCGAGGTTCAGGCGCTGCTCGACCGGGTCGTCGCGCGCGAACTCGATCCCGCCAGCGCCGCAACCAGCATTCTCGACGAGAGCCCCTGGCGCTCAGGCTGAGGCGTAGCTGAGCGCGACCTCTGCCAGCAGCCGCGCGCCCCAGCCGCTGCCGCCGCGGTCTAGGTACGGCACGCGGCGATCGTCGGACACGCCGGCCATATCGAGGTGCGCCCACGGGACGTCGCCGGCGAAGTGGTGCAGGAACTCGGCCGCGGCGCTCGCAAGACCGACGCGTGGCTCGGGACGGTTTGTCAGTTGCGCGATCCGGCTCTTGGTCATCTCGGCGAAGATCGGATCGAGCGGCAGCCGCCAGACCCGCTCGCCGGTCCGCTGGCCACACTCGGTCACGCGCTGCGCGAGCGCCTCGTCGTTGCACATCAGGCCCGCGAACGCATTGCCTAGCGCCGCGACCACGCCGCCGGTCAGCGTCGCGATATCGACGATCGTGTCGCAGCCCTCCTGGCGGGCGTGGGCGAGGCAGTCGGCGAGCACCATCCGACCCTCCGCGTCCGTGTTGTTGACCTCGATCGTCGTCCCGTCGAGCGCCGTGACGACATCTCCGACCTTGACCGAGTGACCGTTGAGCATGTTCTCCGTCGCGCCGACGACGCCAAGCACACGCACCGGCGCCCGCAGCTCGGCGAGCGCCGCGATCGCCTCGATCACGGCTGCGCCGCCGCACATGTCGAACTTCATCCCCATCATTCCGGTCGCGGGCTTGATCGACAGGCCGCCGCTGTCGAACGTCACCGCCTTGCCCACGAGCGCGATCCGGGAGCCGTCGCCGGCGCCGGGTGGCTCGTATCGCAGCTCGATCAGCCTGGGGTCCGCGTCAGAGCCCTGTGCGACAGCCGCGAACGCGCCCATCCCGCGCGACCGGATCTCGTCGCCGTCGAGGATCGTCGCCTCGATCGTCTCGAACCGGTCAGCCAGCTTGACGGCATAGTCGGCGAGCGCCGTCGGCGTCAAGTCGTTGGGCGCGGTGTTGCCCAGATCCCGGGCGCGGTTCTGGGCGCTGGCGAGCAGCGCCGCGCGCGCAACCGCAGCCGAGATGTCGTGGTGTGCTGAGACGATCAGCCGCTCGATCGGGCTCTCGTCCTCGGGCGCGGGCTTGTAGCGGTCAAAGCGGTAGCCCGCCAACAGCGTGCCGGTCACAAGCCCTTCGACGATCTCCTCGCCGACGTGATGTGGCACCTCCCAGCACAGCGTGGTGGCGCCGCATTCCTGGGCGCGCTGGTACACAACCCCGGCCGCCTCGCGAGCGCGCTCGGCGCTGAACTCGGTCCGCGCTCCGAGGCCGACGAGCAGCACGCGCCTGCCGTCGTGATGTGTCAGCGCGAGCCGTTTGAACGAGCGGCTAGCCTCGCCCGAGTCCAGCAGTGCCTCGAGCTCTCCTCCCGGCAGGTCGTGGGCGACGCCCTCGTCCTGAAACACCGTCACGACGATCGTGTCGGCGCCGGTGGCGAGCGGGCTGTCAGTGCTCGCCTCGACTTGCACGAGCGGGCACCTTACCAGCGGCCTTCGTCGGGCATCCGATGGGGACTAGGATTGAAACGGCCTCCGCCACCGAACCCGAGGAGCCATCGATGCCCAAGACAGTGATCCTCTCGGCAGCACGCACACCGATCGGCAAGCTCGGTGGAGGGCTCGCGTCCGTCGACGCGACCGAGTTGGGCGCCACCGCGATCCGGGCCGCGCTCGAGCGCGCCGAGGTGGAGCCCGGCGACGTTCAGCATGTGGTCATGGGCCAGGTGCTACAGGCCGGGCAGGGGCAGATCCCGTCGCGCCAGGCCCAGGTCAAGGCGGGGATCCCGAAGGAGGTCTCGTCGGAGACGATCAACAAGGTCTGCGCATCCGGCATCCGCGCCGCCGGCCTGCTCGACGTGGCGATCCGCGCCGGCGACCTCGAGATCGGCGTCGGTGGCGGCATGGAGTCGATGTCGAACGCGCCCTACATGCTCAAGGGCGCGCGATTCGGGTTCCGGATGGGCGACGGCAAGGCGATCGACGCGATGATCAACGATGGCCTCACGAACCCGTTCTCGGGCAAGCACATGGCGCAGGAGGCGAGCGAGGTCGCGGCGGAACTCGAGATGACGCGCGCCGACATGGACCGGTGGGCGGTGCGCTCGCACGAGCTGGCGATCAGGGCGACCGACGAGGGCAGGCTGCCGGAGGAGATCATCCCGGTCACGATCAAGGGCCGCAAGGGCGACACGGTGGTCGAGGTCGACGAGGCGCCGCGACGCGACACGAACCTCGAGTCGCTCTCGAAGCTACCGCCGATCTTCCTCAAGGACGGATCGCACACGGCCGGCAACTCGCCGGGCGTCAACGACGGCGGCGGGGCGCTGGTGGTTTCGAGCGACGAGTGGGCAAAGACCAACGGGAAGCGCGCGCTGGCGACGATCATCGCCCAGGCTGCGGTCGCCGACGACTTCGCGTATCTGGCTCGGACGCCGGCCAAGGCAGCACAGAAGGCGCTCGACAAGGCCGGTCTGTCGGCCGACGACATCGACCTGTGGGAGATCAACGAGGCGTTTGCGTCGGTGACGCTGAACTCGATGAGGATGCTCGGGGTCGACGAGGACAAGGTCAACGTCAACGGCGGCGCGGTCGCGCTCGGACACCCGATCGGTGCTTCCGGCGCCCGGATCCTCGGCACGCTCGTCTACGAGCTGCGCCGCCGGGGAGGCGGCCTGGGTTGCGCGGCGATCTGCTCCGGCGGCGGGCAGGGCGACGCCGTAATAGTCGAGGTCAATGGCGGCTGACGGCCGGGCTGCGGCCCCCGGGGCCGCATTCTTTGATCTCGACAAGACGCTGATTCAGGGCTCGTCGGCCTTCCAGTTCGCCCGCGCCGCGTACCGGACCGGGCTGATGGGACGACGCCAGCTGGTTTCAGACGCGGTCGCGAACGTCCAGTTCCGGCTGCGGGGCGCGACCGACGAGGATTCGCTCGCGCTGCGGGAGCGGATCGCGGCGTCGCTCGAGGGCATCCGGGTCACGGACCTCGAGCGCCTCGGCGCAGACGTGCTGGCGGGGATCCTGCCAAAGCTGTACCCGCAGATGCTGGCGCTCGCCCACGAGCACCAGGACGCGGGGCGACGGGCGTTCATCGTCACCGCCGCTTCCCAGGAGCTGGCCGACATCCTCGCCCAGGTGCTGGCGTTCGACGGCGCGATTGGCTCGCAGATCTCCGAGGTCGTCGACGGCGTCTACACGGGCAAGCCCGCCGGGCTGTTCATCTACCGGGGCGGCAAGGCGCAGGCGATCGTCGAGCTCGCGCAGCGCGAGCGGATCGACCTCACTGAGTCGTACGCCTATTCGGACTCGGAGTCCGACCTACCGATGCTGCGGACGGTCGGCCACCCGGTGGCGGTCAACCCGGATGCGGCGCTGGCGCGCGTAGCACGCCAGCAGGGATGGCAGGTGCTGCGCTTCGATCGGCTCAGCCGGCGCTTGAAGACGGCGGCGGCGCTTGGCGCCGCGGCGGCCGCCGGCGGGGCGGGCAGCGCGGCGCTCCTCGGCCGGGCGCGCGCACGCAACACCCGCCGGCTGCCGGCGCCCCGGCGGCGCTCCTAGACCTAGACTGCGCCGATGCTCAAGTCAATTCTTCGCGGCAAGCGGCTGCGCCTGATCGTCGCGCTGACGGTGGCGCTGATCGCGTGCTCCTCGGTCGCCGCGTTTGCGTTTTCCGGTCCGGTCAAGGTCAAGGACGACTACTTCAGCCCCAGGACGCTCACGGTCTCGCGTGGCGCGAAGGTCACCTGGTCCTGGGCCGGCGTTCTGCTCCACAACGTGACGGTCCAATCCGGGCCCGTGAAGTTCCACTCCCGGACCCAGGACAAAGGCAGCTTCAGCCACGTGTTCACCAAGCCGGGCGTCTATCACCTGGAATGCACGATCCATCCGCATATGAAGATGACGATCACCGTCAGGTAGCCGCCGGGCGCGCGGAATTACAATCCGGCGCCAGCCGATGTCCTCCACTCAGAAGAAGATCCGTGTCGTCGTGGCAAAGCCAGGGCTCGACGGCCACGACCGCGGTGCCAAGATCATCGCCAGGGCGCTGCGCGACGCCGGCATGGAGGTGATCTACACCGGGCTGCACCAGACCCCGGAGCAGATCGTCGAGACCGTGATCCAGGAGGACGCCGACGCGGTCGGCCTGTCGATCCTGTCGGGCGCGCACATGACGCTGGTGCCGCGGATCATGCAGTTGCTGGACGAGCAGGGGGTCGACGACGTCGTGGTGACCGTGGGCGGGACGATCCCGGCCGACGACGTCGAGGAGCTCAAGAGCCTCGGGGTCGCCGAAGTGTTCACGCCGGGCGCGCCGACCCAGCAGGCGATCGACTTCATTCGCGGCGCAGTCCGGGCCTAGGCGATGGGCCGCCGCCCCGTGGTCGCGTGCTCGCCGCGTCGCGCCGTGGTGGCGCACTCGCCCCGCCGCGTCGCGCTGCGCCGTGCCGGCCTGCGGTACGTAAGCGTTCCCGACCGATTGACTCGTCAGTCAACCGGGTATGATGCCCGGGTGCCGAGCGAGATCCAACAGCTCAGCCAGCGGGGTCTCGGCCCTGCGCCGGACATTCGATAGGAGGCCACAGTTGAAGATTTGCGTCCTGGTCAAAGAGGTTCCGGACGCCGCCGTCGAGAAGCGAATCAACCCGTCGACGGGGCGTATGGACCGATCCGGGGAGAGGAACCTCAACCCCTACGACACGCACGCGATCGAGGCCGCGATGCAGATCCGCGAGGGCGGAAACGCCGAGGTCGACGAGATCGTCGCAGTGACGATGGGCCCGGATACCGCCGTTCGCGCGCTGCACAAGGCCGTATCGCTCGGCGCCGACCGCTCCGTCCACCTGTCCGACGACGCGCTCGCCGGCTCCGACGTCGCGGCGACCGGCTACGCGCTCGCAAAGGCACTGGAGCGCGAGTCGCCCGACCTGGTGCTGCTGGGTCAGCAGTCCGATGACGGCGAGTGCTACACGATCGGCGCCGTGGTCGCCGACCACCTGCAGATGCCGTCGCTGACGCAGGTGATCAAGATGGATCTCGAGGATGGCGCGCTGCGCTGCGAGCGGCAGGCCGAGTACGGCTACGACACGGTTGAGATCGAGCTACCAGCTGTGATCTCCGTCGGTGACGCGATCAACGAGCCGCGCTACCCGTCGTTGAAGGCGATCATGGGCGCCAAGAAGAAGCAGCTCGATGCGGTCAGCGTGTCCGACGTCGGGATCGATCCTTCGCTGGTCGGCGACGAGGGCTCGCGCGTTCAGTGCGGCGACTTCCACGACCCGGCCGCCAAGGCGGCTGGCCAGATCATCGAGGACGAAGACACCGCCGACACCGTCGAGAAGATCGTCGCCTGGCTCGACGAAAGGAAGCTGATCTAGATATGGCTGACGTCCTGACCTACGTCCTGCACTATGAGGGGGCGTTCAACAAGAACTCGCTCGGTGCCGTTTCCGAGGGCGCTGCGCGCGCCGCGGAGATCGGCGGCGAGTGCCACGCGGTCGTCGTCGGCCACGATGACCTGACCGACGAGCTGTGCCAATCGCTCGGCCCCTATGGAGCCACCAAGGTATTCCGCGCCAAGGGCCCCGAGGGTCTCGCGCAGCCGGTCGTCGATGTGATGGCGAAGGTGATCGACGACGGCGGGCACAGCTACGCGCTATTCGGCGGCGGCCTGCTCGGGTTCGAGATCGGCGCCGGCCTCGCCGCCCGCAAGCACGCGGGCGTGACGATGGAGGTGACGGGCGTCAGGACCGAGGACGGCAAGCTGGTCGCCGAGCGCCCGATCCTGCAGGACTCGAAGATCTCCGTCTCGCGCTACAAGGGCGAGCTCGGGATCATCATCGGCCGGATCAACGCGTTCGAGATCCGTCAGCAGGGCGACGCCCAAGCAGAGGTGGTCGACGTGGACGTCGAGCTGTCGCCGTTCTCGACCAAGGCGAAGATGATCCAGCGCGGCGAGCAGCGTGGTGCCGATGTCGACATCGAGGGCGCCGACATCCTTGTCGCCGGCGGTCGCGGTCTCGGCAAGGCCGAGGGCTTCGAGCTCGCCGAGGCGCTCGCCAAGGCGTTCGGCGGCAACGCGGCGGTCGCCGCGACGCGGGCCGTGGTCGACGCCGGCTGGTACCCGTATGCAGCCCAGATCGGTCAGACCGGCAAGACCGTGTCGCCGAAGCTGTACCTCGCGGCCGGTATCTCCGGCGCGATCCAGCACAAGGTCGGGATGCAGTCGTCGGAGAACATCGTCGCGATCAACAAGGACGCGAACGCGCCGATCTTCGAGTTCTCTGACCTTGGAATCGTCGGCGACCTAAACAAGATCATGCCCAAGCTGACCGAGGCGATCAAAGCCAAGAAGGGGAGCTGAGCGCAGGCGATGTCGAGCCGCAACGGCCACCACGCCCCCGCACCTAGTGAATATCCGCCGCCGGTCGAGCCGGTGAAGGAGTTCATCAAGCGCGGACTCGACGACGAGGACGAGCTGATCGAGGTTGGCGTCGCGATCGTCGGCGGTGGAACCGCCGGCCTTGCCTGCGCCAACCGACTGCTGCAGCTGCTCGCCGAGGACGAGGCGCTGCTGGAGCGGCTTGGCGAGGTGCCGGTGGCCGTGATCGAGAAGGCCAAGACCTGCGGCGGTCACAACCTGTCGGGGGCGGTGATGCGCCCCGGGCCGCTGCAGGGCCTGTTCCCAGACATGACGAGGGAGCAGTGGCGCGAGCAGCGCTTTGCGTTCGGCGAGGTGAACAAGGAAGCCGTCTATCTGCTGACGAGCGCCAAGACCAAGGTCCGGGTCCCGATCCCGTTCGTGCCGAACTTCAAGAACCACGGCAACGAGGTCGTGTCGGTGTCGGCGCTCGCCCGCTTCCAGCAGGAGCAAGCTGAGGAGGGCGGCGCCTACGTCCTGACTGAGACCTCCGCCACACAGCTGATCGTCGAGGATGGCAAGGTCGTCGGCGTCCGCTCCGGTGACAAGGGCCGCGGCAAGGACGGCGAGCCGCTGCGCAACTTCGAGCCGGGAACCGACATCAAGGCGAGGGTGACGGTGCTGGCCGAGGGTTGCTGGGGCCACCTGACCGGTGCGGCGATCAAGGAGTTCGAGCTCGCCGACGGCCGTGAGCCCCAGGTGTGGGAGCTCGGCGTCAAGGAGGTCTGGAAGGTCAAACAGCCGCTTGACCGCCTGATCCATACGTTCACGCAGCCGTGGCCGATGAAGGTGGCCCGCAAGTACGGGCACCTCGGCGGCACCTGGATGTATCCGATGAAGGACGAGAAGACCGGCGACGACCTGGTCTCGATCGGGCTCGTGGTCGACCTCAACTACCGGGACGCGACGACCTCGGCTCATGACCTGTTGCAGCAGTTCAAGCTCCACCCGCTCGTCAAGGGCATACTCGACGGCGGTGAGCGGGTCGCGTGGGGGGCCAAGGCGCTCCCGGGCGGTGGTTACTGGTCGATGCCGAAGCTCTCGATGCCGGGCGCGCTGCTGGTCGGCGATGCCGGCGGAATGGTCGACACGGCGGCGCTGAAGGGCGTGCACCACTGCATCACGTCGGGGATGCTCGCGGCCGAGGCGATCTACCGCTCGCTGAAGAACGGCGAATCGCTCGAGAGCTACGAGCAGGCGGTCGAGAAATCCTCGATCGGACAAGAGCTCTACCAGGTGCGCAACACGCGGCAGGCGTTCCAGCGCGGCTTCCTCGTGGGCAGCCTGCTGGCCGGCCCCTCGATCATGTCGAAGGGCAAGCTCCCGCCGGGCCGGCAGGCGTGGCACCGCGATGACGAGGAGCCGATGTTTGTCGGCGACACGCGGGACAAGTACCCAAAGCCGGACAACAAGTACGTCTTCGACAAGCTCTCGTCGGTCTATATCACCGGCAACGCGACCCGCGACGACGCGCCGAACCATATCCGCGTGCACCGTCAGGTGCCGCGCGAGATCGCCGAGGCCTGGCGCTACATGTGCCCGGCGGGCGTTTACGAGATCCCCGAGGACGCGCCCGAGACGGGCCCGGTCGACGTCACGGTGAACTACACCAACTGCGTGCAGTGCGGCGCGATCACCGCCAAGGGCGGGCGCCTGACGCCCCCCGAAGGCGGCGACGGACCGCTCTACCAGATCACGTAGGCGCTTGATTAAGCCCGGCGCCAGCGGAAACTTCTGCTGCCGACCGCTGTTTAAGGAACGTGATGAAGCGTCTTGCAGCAGGGGCGGTGACGCTGGCGCTTGGCGCGCTGCTCGCCGCCGGCACCGCATCGGCGGGCACGCCGAGCGGTGGCCAGTCATCGTTGTCGCCGCGCGCGCAGCTGACCGGATTCAGCTGCCACCGGGCGCTCAATCCGGCCAACCGGTCGATCAGCGTGACCGCGGTGATGCGGCCGCTGACGGGCACCGAGCACATGGCGCTGAGGTTCAACCTGCTGTCGACCTCGCCGCTGACCGGCATCACAACGGCCGTTCATTTCGGCGACCTCGGCACGTGGAAGACCCCGAACAACCCAACCCTGGGTCAGCTGCCCGGCGATGTCTGGAGTCTGCAGAAGTCCGTCTATCAGCTCGCCGCTCCGGCGAGCTACCGGTTTCGTGTCATGTTCCGCTGGACGGGTCACGGCGGACGCGTGATCGGCACCGCGGTCAGGCTCAGCTCCAGGTGCCACCAGGTCGAGTTGCGTCCCGACCTGCTGGTCAGCTCGATCAGCGTTGCGCCGATCAGCGGCGACCCGGCCGACAACCTCTATACGGCCGTGATCGCCAACGACGGAAACTCCGGTGCCGGCCCGTTTGAGGTCCTGTTCGCGCCGGCCGACGGATCGGCCCCGAAGACGCGCACGGTCCAGTTGCTGCGCGCGCATACGAGCACGATGCTGTCGTTCGTGGGACCCGTCTGCACCAGCTCGACGGACCCGACGGTCACGGCCGACTCGACCGATGAGGTCGACGATCTCAACCGCGCCAACAACTCGCTGACCGCCACCTGCCCGGCGAGTTAGCCGAGCCGAGCGCCGGCGATCGGCCGCTAGACTGAGTTGCACGATGAAGACCGAGATCCACCCCGAATACGTAGACGCCCACGTTCGCTGCACGTGCGGGAACGAGTTCATGACCCGTTCGACGCAGCCCGAGATCCACGTCGAGATCTGCTCTGCCTGCCACCCCTTCTACACCGGCCGCCAGAAGCTGGTTGATACCGGTGGCCGGGTTGAGCGCTTCCAGCGACGTGTCGCCAAGGGGCGGCGCACCGCGCGCGCAAGCGCCGGCTGAGCCACTCACGACCCGGATGAGCACGGGCGGCGATCCGCGCACGACCGCCGTCACTGACGCGCCCAGCGTGGACGACGCACCGACCCTGGTCGCCGTGCGCGATGCGCCGCTGGGCGGCCAGGCCGTGTTGGAGGGGGTGATGATGCGCGGCGTCAAGCACTGGGCGGTGGCGGTCCGCAAGCCGGCCGATTTCGAGACCGGCACGCTCGGCGAGATCGACGTCAAGACGTTCCCGCTGCGGCCGTGGTCAAAGCGCAGGCGGCTGCTTCGCCTGCCGGTGATCCGAGGCGTGGTGGCGCTGGTGGAGTCGCTCGGTGTGGGGTTGCGCGCGCTCAGCATCTCGGCCAGCGCGCAGCTGCCGGAAGAGGAGCAGGAGATCTCCGGCGGCGCGTGGTTCGGCACCGTGCTCGTCTCGATCGTGTTCGCGATCGCGCTGTTCTTCGTCGTGCCGGTCAGCGTCACCAGCCTGGTCAAGAACCAGCTCGGTTCGTCGTGGCTGTTCTGGCTCGTCGAGGGCGTCCTGCGGACCGCGATCTTCCTCGGCTACCTGCTGCTTCTGTCGCGCGTGCGCGACCTGCGGCGCGTGTTCGAGTACCACGGGGCCGAGCACAAGGTGATCTCGTGCTACGAGGCCGATGACGAGCTGACGCCCGCGCGGGCGAAGCTGTACTCGCGGCTCCATCCCCGCTGCGGCACGAGCTTCCTGCTGGTCGTGATGATCATGGCGATCTTCGTGTTCGCGCCGATTGGTCTGCCCGCCTGGTGGATCCTCGTCCTGACGCGGATCCTGGGCGTGCCGCTGATCGCCGGCCTGTCGTTCGAGGTGATCAAGTGGGCCGGGCGCAACCGAGCCCGGCGCTGGGTCCAAATCCTCATGTACCCCGGCCTCCAGCTCCAGAAGCTGACCACGCGTGAGCCCGATCTCGACCAGCTGGCAGTGTCGATCGCGTCGCTGAAGGCGATGCTCGAGCTCGAGAAGCCGGGCGACCTGACTGCCGAGGACCTGGTCGGGGTTGAAGTCGTCGCCTGAGTGATAAGCGGAGCCTCCGGGAAGTCGTCACCTGAGTGACAACCGGAGCCTCCGGGTAGCTCATCGGGTGAACCCGACCAAGGAGGCCCCGATGAGCGGCAACGGGAAAGTCGACAAAACCAAGGGCAAGGTCAAGGAAGCCGCCGGCGACCTGACGGGCGACCGGCAGCTCAAGGACGAAGGCAAGGTCGACCGTGCGTCCGGCTCGATCAAGGACAAGGTCGGCGACGCGGCCGACAGGGTCAAGGACGTCGTCAACCCCAAGCGGTGACTGACCGTCGCTGACGCGGTGTTGGCGCCCGCCCGGGGCGGTTGTGCTCTGGGCGGGCTCCTACACTCGCGTCTGATGATCTACGACCTCGTAGCCCAGATTCAGAGCCGGTTCCAGGAGCTCGAACGCGAGCTCTCGGATCCCGACGTGATCGCCGACCGCGAGCGGTTCGCGGCCGCCAGTCGTGCCTACCGCGAGCTCGAGCCCGCGGCCAAGCTGGCCGACGAGTACCGGCGCACGGCCGACGACATCGAGGGCGCGCGCGAGCTGCTGGCCGAGGACGGCGACGATCCCGAGCTGCGGGCGCTGCTCGAATCATCGCGCGAGCGTCTCGAGGCGCTGGAGGAGGAGATCCGCCTCGCGATGGTCGAGCGCGACCCCAACGACGATAAGAATGTGATCGTCGAGATCCGTCCCGGCGCCGGCGGCGATGAGGCGGGGCTCTGGGCGGGTGACCTCTATCGGATGCTGACCCGCTATGCGGAGCGCCGTGGCTTCAAGGTCGAGCCTCTGTCGATCGGGGTCGGCGACTACACGTTCGCGGTCAAGGGCGACGGCGCCTATTCGGTGTTCAAGTTCGAGGGCGGGACGCACCGCGTGCAGCGCGTACCCGAGACCGAGTCCCAGGGACGGATCCACACCTCGACCGCAACCGTTGCAGTGCTCCCGGAGGCCGAGGACGTCGATGTGCAGATCGACCCGGGGGACCTGCAGATCGACGTGTACCGCAGCTCGGGTCCGGGCGGGCAATCGGTCAACACGACCGACTCTGCTGTCCGGATCACCCACAAGCCGAGTGGGATCGTGGTCTCGATGCAGGACGAGAAGTCCCAGCTCCAGAACCGCGAGCGGGCGCTGCGCGTGTTGCGCGCGCGGCTCTATGAGCGGGCACTCGCCGAACAGCAGGCGTCGCTCGACGCGAGCCGGCTGGCGCAGGTCGGCACGGGCGACCGCGCCGAGAAGATCCGGACCTATAACTACGGCGAGCGGCGGGTCAAGGACCACCGGATCAACATGCTGGTCCACAACCTCGATGGGATTCTGATGGGCGAGCTGGACGAGCTGACCGACGCGCTGCAGGACGACGAGAAGCGGCGCCGGCTGGAGGAAAAGGCGGGTGGCTGAGGCGCTTGCGGCCGTGACCGTGGGCGGGGCGATCTCGTCCGCGACGGATCGCCTCGAGGCAGCCGGATGCGACACGCCGCGGCTCGACGCCGAGCTGCTTCTGGCCGAGGCGATCGGCGTCGGCCGCGAGCGGCTGGTGCTTGACCGTGATGCGCCGCTCCCAGTGGATCGGGTGTTCGAGGAGTTGGTCGCGCGGCGCGAGGCACGCGAGCCGGTCGCCTACATCCTCGGCCGCAAGGAGTTCCGGCGGATCACGGTTTCGGTCGATCGGAGGGTGCTGATCCCACGCCCCGACACCGAGCTGCTCGTAGAGGTCGGCTCCGAGCTCCCGGCCGGCTGGCGTGTGGCCGACGTCGGGACCGGCAGCGGGGCGGTCGCGCTGGCCTTGAAGGACGAGCGCCCGGACCTGGATGTGCGGGGTCTCGACATCTCGGCCGACGCTGTCGATGTCGCGCGGGCCAACGCCGCGCGTCTCAACCTCGACGTCGAATTCGATACTTGCGATTTGATCAATGATCGGGCGTATGACGCGGTGCTTGCGAATCTTCCCTACGTGTGCGAGGGCGATTTGCTGGCGCCGGAGATCTCGGGCTATGAACCCGCCGGGGCGCTGTTCGCGGGCGTCGACGGATTGGATGTGATCCGGCGGCTGGTGGAAGTCGCCGCGGGACGGACCCGAGTGCTTGCGCTCGAGCTCGACCCGGGGCAGACGGGCACGGTTGAGTCTCTTCTGCGCTCGCACGGATTCGCGGCCGTCGAGCGGCTGCGCGACCTCGCCGAGCGCGAGCGCGTCGTGGTCGGCTGGGTGTGAGCGGTTCGGAGGCGGCCGCATTTGAGCGCTGCATGTCGGTCGGCGGCGTGGCCGTGTTCCCGTCCGACACCGTGTACGGGCTCGCGTGTGACGCGCAGAACGAGGTCGCAGTACGGCGGCTGTACGCGCTCAAGCGGCGGCCGCTGGCCAAGCCGTCGGCGATCATGTTCTTCGACCGTGAGCTGGCGCTGACGGCGCTGCCGGAGCTCGGAGCGCGTACGCGCGTCGCCTTCGAGCGGCTGCTCCCGGGCGCGGTGAGCGTGCTCGTCGGGAACCCATCCGGACGGTTCCCGCTCGCGTGCGGCGATGATCCGTCGTCGCTCGGCGTGCGGGTGCCGATGGTGCCGGCGCTCGAGGGCGTGCGGTGGCCGGTGCTGCAGTCGAGCGCCAACCTCGCCGGTGGCTCCGAGGCCTGTGAGCTGTCGGAGGTGCCGGAGTCGATCCGGCGTGCCGCCGACATGGTGATCGACGGTGGCCGGCTCCCCGGGACCGCCTCGACCGTGATCGACCTGCGCTCGTACGAGGACGACGGCGGTTGGGAGATCGTCCGCCCAGGGGCCGTCGACGAGACGCAGGTGCGCGCGGTGCTCGAGTGGCAGTTTCACTTCGACCCCGACACCTACCTGACGATGATCCAGGAGGACATCGCGGTCTACGAGGAGTTCCAGGACCAGCTCGTCCAGGCCTGCGGGTCCGTGCTTGGCCGCGTGCTTGAGCTGGGGACGGGAACGGGGGAGACGGCGGCGCGGTTGATGACGCGCCATCCGGGGATCGAGCTGGTGGGGATCGACGAGAGCGAGGCGATGCTCGAGGTGGCGCGCTCGCGGTTCGGGAGTGACGCCAGGTTTGAGGTCGCGCGGCTCCAGGATCCGCTGCCGAGCGGGCCATTCGATCTGGTCGCCAGCGCGCTCTGCGTTCACCACCTCGATGCCGACGAGAAGCGGTCGCTGTTCGAGCGGGTCGCGCGCGTGCTGCGCCCCGGCGGGCGGTTCGTGCTGGGCGACGTCGTGGTGCCGGTCGATCCGGCCGACGCGGTCATCTCGCTGACGCCGGGATTCGACCGCCCGAGCACGCTCGCGGAGCAGCTGGCGTGGCTCGGCGAGGCCGGCTTCCAGGCGCACGTCACGTGGCAGCACCGCGACCTGGCCGTCGTCTGTTGCGCCGTTGGTGGCGCCGCTACTATTGGCGCCCCGTGAACCCCGACCTGCCGCCGGACTTCTTCAACCGCCCACTCGCAGAGGTCGATCCCGAGATCGCCGAGGTGCTGGCGCTCGAGCTCGAGCGCCAGCAGCGCACGCTCGAGATGATCGCTTCGGAGAACTTCGCCCCGGCCGCGGTCCTCGAGTGCCAGGGCAGCGTCCTGAACAACAAGTACGCCGAGGGCTATCCTGGGCGGCGCTACTACGGCGGCTGCGAGTACGTCGACATCGGCGAGCAGCTGGCGATCGATCGCGCGAAGGCGCTGTTCGGCGCCGAGCACGCCAACGTCCAGCCGCACGCAGGAGCGCAGGCCAACGCGGCCGTCTACCACGCGTTCCTGAATCCGGGCGACGGGATGATGGGGCTGGAGCTGTCGCACGGCGGCCATCTCACGCACGGGATGAAGATCAACGTCTCCGGCCGTCTGTACGACGTCGTCGCCTATCACGTCGATCGCGACACGTCGCTGATCGACATGGACGAGGTCCAGCGACTGGCCGAGCAGCACCGGCCGAAGCTGATCGTCGCCGGCTGGTCGGCCTACCCGCGCCAGCTCGACTTCGCGCGCTTCCGGGAGATCGCCGATTCGGTCGGCGCGCTGCTGGTCGTCGACATGGCCCACTTTGCGGGGCTGGTGGCGGCCGGCCTGCACCCGTCGCCGGTCCCCTACGCCGACGTGGTCACGACCACGATCCACAAGACGATCGGCGGCGGTCGCGGCGGCATGATCCTCTGCAAGGAGGAGTACGCCAAGAAGATCGACTCGGCGGTGTTCCCCGGCCAGCAGGGCGGGCCGCTGGAGCACATCATCGCCGGCAAGGCTGTGGCGCTGAAGATCGCCGCCTCCGTGCCGTTCCGCGAGCGCCAGGAGCGAACGCTGGCCGGCGCGAGAGCGGTCGCGGAGGAACTTCTTGGCGCGGGCGGTGGCGTCTCGGTCCTGACCGGCGGCACGGATGTCCATCTCGTCCTCTGTGACCTGCGCGCGTCTGAACTGGATGGCAAACAGGCCGAGGACCGCCTTCACACGATCGGGATCACGGTCAACCGCAACGCGGTGCCGTTTGACCCTCGGCCGCCGGCCGTGTCGTCGGGACTGCGGATCGGCTCGCCGGCGCTGGCCACGCGCGGGCTCCAGGTCGACGACTTCCTCGAGGTCGGCAAGATCATCGCGACGACGCTGAACCCGGGCGGTCCGTTCGAGGCTCTCCAGGACGATCTACGTGAGCGGGTGACGGCGATCGCCGACCGCTACCCGCTGTACGCGGGGCTCGCGACGGCTTCCGTTTGACCTTTCGCCGTCGTTTGTGACGGCGCCTGGCAAATTTGGCCACGAAGGATTGCCGAACCGGGCGTTTCGGCGCTCCGGCCGACGTCGGGACTCATCCGTGTAGCGACCAGTCGGCCCCGGCTGGCATGCTTGCGGGGCATGCCGTACCGGGATGCAGTGCTCTCCTTCGTGGTCGCGCTGGCCGTCGCAGCTGCGCTGACACCGCTGGCCGCGCGGCTGGCGCGGCGGGTGGGGGCCGTCGACGTGCCGCGCGAGCGCGGGCTGGCAATGCGCGAGACGCCGCTGCTCGGCGGGCTTGCGATTCTCGCCGCGGTGCTGATTGCATCGGCTTTGTGGCTTCCGAGTGAAGTGAAGCTCGGCCACACGGCGCACGGCAAGCCCGGTTCGAGCGGGACCGTCTACATGTGGGGCGTGATCGCCGGCGCCTGCGTGATCACGCTCGTGGGCGCGATCGACGACATCAAGCCGTTGCGTCCGGCGGTCAAGCTCGCTGGTCAGATCGCCGCGGCGCTGATCGCGGTCGAGGCGGGCGCGGTGGTGTCGACCGTGCGGATCCCGTTCGTGGTCTCGCTGGCGTTCCCGAACGCCGGCGGCTTTCTGACCGTGATCTGGCTGGTCGGGATGATGAACGTCGTCAACTTCTCCGACGGGGTCGACGGGCTCGCCGCCGGCGTCTGCGCGATCGACGGCATCGCGTTCGCGATCATCGCGTTTGACCTCAACGTCGACGGGGCGGCGATCCTCGCCGCACTGACCGCGGGGGCGGCGCTCGGCTTCCTGTTTCACAACTACCACCCTGCATCGGTGTTCATGGGCGATGCCGGCGCGAACCTGCTCGGGTATCTGCTCGGGGTGACCGCCGTCGTCGGCTCGCTCAAGACTGGCGCCGTCGTCGCCCTGGTGGTGCCGCTCGCGATCCTCGCGATCCCGTTCCTCGACACGGGATTCGTGATCGCCAAGCGGCTCAAGTACAAGCGCAAGCCGTGGTCGGCGGACGCCAACCACTTCCATCACCGAATGGCGCGAATCGGCTTCTCGCAGCGCAAGACGGTCGCCTATCTCTATATCTGGACTTCGCTGATGGCCGGCCTGGCGGTCGCGCTGCGGCTGATCTCCCACCACGAGCGCCACAGCCCGTTCTGGCTCGGCTTCCTGATCGCGCTCGGAGTCGCGTGCCTGGCGGCCAGCGTTTACCTGGTCTACGTCCTCGAGATCCTCAAGTTCAAGGGGCGGCGCACGATCGAGCTGCGCCGCGCCGACCCGTCCACCTCCGAGCACGAGATCGACGAGAGCGTGCAGCGCGACATCGAGACCGGCGAGTTCGAGAGGGTGAACTAGTGCCCCTTCTGCGAACCTTTGCCCCGTCTGGCGGCTGCAAACCGTCGCGCAGCGGCGTCCTCGGTGCTCGCTGTAGCGCTGCTACAGCGTCGCACCTGCGTTCTTGCTGCGCTCGGTTTTCGCTCGCCAGCCAAGGCAAACGATTCTTGAAGGAGCACTAGCTGCACCGGCTGACACGTGTCGAGCGCGTCGGACTGGTTGTGTTCGTCGTGCTCCTGGTCCTGGCTGCAGTCGGTCGCTTTGCGAGCGGCTTTCCGCACCTGCTCGCGTTCGTGCTCGCCGGCCTCGCGCTCGCGGCTGCCGCCTGGATCGTGTCGTTCGCGACCGAGCAGGTGGGCCACCGGTTCGGCACTTCGGCGACCGGGCTGCTGCAGGCGACGCTCGGCAACCTGCCCGAGTTCTTCGTCGTGATCTTCGCGCTCAACGCCGGCCAGCTGGTCGTGGCGCAGACGGCGATCCTCGGCTCGATCCTCGTCAACGCGCTGCTCGTGCTGGGGTTCGTGATCATCGCCGGATCGCTGCGCACGCCCGACCGGGTCATGCGCTTCGGCCCGCGGCTGCCGAACGACACCGCGACGCTGCTGCTGATCACGAGCTTCATCATCTTGTTGGTCGGGCTCGCCGACTCGGCGCACGACGCGGCCAGCCACCACATCAAGACGATCTCGATCGTCAGCGCGATCGCGATCCTGTGCGTCTACTGCGTCTGGCTGTGGGTCTATCTCACGACTCAGAGACAGCCGGCGCTACAGGCGCAGAAACAGCGTCTCCCGATCGCGGTAAGCCTCGGGATCCTGGTCGCCGCCGGCGTCGGGTCAGCGTTTGTCTCGGACTGGTTCGTCCATGCTCTGACGCCGTCGATCCACACGCTCGGGATCTCCGAGGCGTTCGCGGGGCTGGTGATCGTGGCGACCGCCGGCAATGCGGTCGAGCATGCGGTCGGCGTCGTGCTGGCGGCCAGGGGCCAGGCGGAGCTGGCGATCGCCGTGGTAAAGAACTCGATCGGTCAGGTGGCGGCGTTCCTGTTGCCCTTGCTGGTGCTGGTCTCGCTGCTGACGACGACGACGCTGACGTTCGCGTTCGCGCCGATTTACATCGGGGCGCTGATCGGTACCGCGGTGATCGTCTGGCAGATCACCGGCGACGGCGAGGCGACGCCGTTCGAGGGCGCCGCCTTGGTCGCCGCGTTCGTGATCCTCGCGATCGTGGCGGCGTTCGAGGCATGAGCGAGAGGCGGCCATCCGGATCTGCTATTCTGACGTTTACGTAAGAATCAGATTCGAAGCTCGGGAAGCAGGTGGTAGCGCTGTCAGCGTTGCAGGCTCCGCCGGCGAGACGGACCCGCCGGATCGGCGTTCACGCCGAACATGACTCGTATAAGTGGTGGGCACTCTCCTGCACGTCGCTGGGAATGCTGCTGGCGACGATCAACTCGGGCACGCTGATCATCGCGTTGCCGGACCTCGAGCGCAGCCTGAACACAAGCCTGCTCGAGCTTGTCTGGGTGATCCTCGTCTATATGATCGCCTCGACCGTGCTGGTGCTGAGCGCGGGCCGCCTGTCGGACCAGTTCGGGCGCAAGCGCGCCTACATCGGCGGCTTTCTCGTGTTCGCGATCGCCTCGCTCGGAGCGGGATTTGCCTCCGGCGGCACCGAGCTGATCCTGTGGCGGATCGTGCAGGGCACCGGCGGTGCGTTCCTGTTCGCCAACGCGGCCGCGATCGTGACCGATGCGTTCCCGCGTGAGCAGCTGGGTCTGGCGATGGGCACCAACACGATGGTCGCGGCGATCGGGCTGGTGATCGGCCCGGTGCTCGGCGGCGCTCTGGTCGCGATCAGCTGGCACTGGGTGTTCTGGTTCAACGTCCCGTTCGGGCTGCTCGGCTGCCTGTGGGCCGGCCTCGTCCTGCGCGAGGTCGTCGGGGGGTCCGAGGACCGCTCGTTCGACGCGCTGGGGACGATTACATTCCTGATCGGGCTGACCGGGCTCGTGTACGGGATCTCGAAGGGCGGCATCGAGGGCTGGGGGTCGCCGCTGGTGATCGCCGGCCTGGCGTCGGCCGCGGTCTTCCTGCCCGCGTTCATCGTGATCGAGCGACACCACCCGGCGCCGATGCTCGACCTGACCATCTTCCGCAACCGGATGTTCTCGACCGCGTCCGGCGCGGCGTTCTGCAACGGGCTTGCGCGCTTTGCGCTGATGTTCGTGTTCGTTTTCTACTTCCAGGGCGTTCAGGGCAACTCGCCGATCCTCGCGGGGATCAAGCTCGCGCCGCTGGCGGTCGGGATGCTGATCTCATCGCCGCTGGCGGGGATCTGGGCCGACCGCAAGGGCTCGCGCACGCTTGCCGTGTTGGGGATGCTCGTCACCGCGCTCGGGCTGGCACTGATGACGACGCTAGAACGTGATACCAGCTACATCTGGCCGTGCATCTACATGTTCATCGTCGGGATCGGCTCAGGGATGTTCAACTCGCCCAACACGGCGGCGATGATGGGCACGGTTGCGCCGCACCGGCGCGGAATCGCAGCCGGCGCCAGGGTGCTGGTGCAGAACACCGGCGCCGTGATGTCGATCGCGTTCGTGCTGGCGGTCGTCACCTCGTCGGTTCCGAAGCATGTTCTGTTTGCGGTCTTCTCTGGGCTCGCCAACCACATCTCGACCGCCGAGCTGAACCCATTCATCTCCAACATGCACGCGGCGCTGTGGTGCCTGACAGCGGTGTCGATCCTCGGCGCGATCGTCTCGGCGGCGCGCCCGAAGGAGGTGCGCGCTCCCGCGCCGGAGCCGGCGCCGCAGGGAGCCGCGTCATGAGCAGCGCGACGGCCGAGCGGCCGCTGCGGATCGGTGAGCTCGCCGAGTTGACCGGGACGACCCCGCGGACGATCCGCTACTACGAGGAGATCGGCCTGCTGGGCTGCGAGTCCGACCGCACGCAGGGCAAGCACCGCATCTACACGCAGTCCGACGTCGAGCGGGTCAGTGAGATCATCCGGCTGCGCGATCTGCTGGGCTTGTCGCTCGAAGCGCTGTCACAGCTGCTGGAGGCCGAAAGCGCCCGCGCAGACCTGCGCCGCGAGTACCACAAAACCGACTCTCCGGCCGAGCGCAAGGCGATCCTCGAGCGCTCGCTCGGGCACATCAACAACCAGCTCGAGCTCGTCCGAGGACGGCTGACGGAACTGACCCAACTCGCGACCGAGCTCGAGGACAAACAAGCGCTCGTCAAGCAGCGGATCCGCGAAAACTCGCGATGACGGCGTTGTCTATGCCCGTCAGGCGCCGGAGCAGGCGCCTACTGCCCAGCGGAGTCGACCGCCGCGCGATGGCGGTGCTGTCGGCCGGCCATCTGTTCACGGATGTCGGCCAGGGCGCGATCCCGGCACTGCTGCCATTCCTGATCACGCGCGACCACCTCAACTATGCAAGCGCCTCGGCGCTGGTGTTCGCGGCGACGATCTCGAGCTCGGTGATCCAGCCGCTGTTCGGGCACATCTCCGACCGGCGCTCGCTGCCCTGGCTGATGCCGCTCGGTCCGGCGCTGGGCGGACTCGGCGTGGCGCTGATCGGCATCTCGCCCAGCTATGCGTTCACGTTCGCGGTCGTGCTGTTGAGCGGGATCGGCGTCGCCGCATTTCACCCCGAGGGGTCGCGATTCGCGAATTACGTGTCCGGCTCGCGGCGCTCGAGCGGGATGAGCCTGTTCAGCGTCGGCGGCAACATCGGCTTCGCGACCGGCCCAATCCTGGTCACGCCGCTCGTGCTCGTGTTCGGCCTCGAGGGGACCCTGTTCTTGATCGTCCCGACGTGGCTGATGGCGGCCGTGCTGGTGCGCGAGCTACCGCGGCTCAGAGGCTTCCGCGCCGATCTGGAGGGGGGCCGTGTCCAGCGCACCGAGGCACGCGCCGCCTGGCGGCCGTTTGTGATCCTCGCCGTCGTGATCGCGCTGCGCTCGTTCGTCTACTTCGGGTTCGTCACGTTCGTGCCGCTCTACTTCCTCGACGTGTTGCACACCAGCCATGCCGTCGCCAGCGGGGCGCTGACGGCGATGCTCATCGGCGGCGCCGCCGGGACGCTGATTGGCGGCCCACTGGCGGACCGCTTCGGCCGGCGGACGGTGCTGCGCTGCTCGATGGCGCTGCTTCCGCCGCTGACGGTTGGCTTCCTGCTCTCCGGACCGGCGCTCGCGATCGTGTTCGCGACGCTCGCCGGGGCAGCGACGATCGCCACCTTCGCGGTCACGATCGTGATGGGGCAGGAGTTCCTGCCGGGCCGGATCGGCGTCGCCTCGGGCGTCACGATCGGCCTTTCGATCGGCCTCGGCGGGATCGGCGCGCCACTGCTCGGGCTGGTCGCGAACGCACACGGACTGAAGTCCGTGTTCGAGCTGATCGCCGTGTTCCCGCTGTTCGCACTCGCTTTCGCGCAGCTGCTCCCGGCTCGGTCGCCGGTCGCCGACGATCGGCACGCCGCCGTCAGCGCCGCCGACACGCCGGAACTAACCTACTAAAAAGCAGGAAACCTCGGTCGAGCAGCGTAACCAACGCTCGCCCGCGCGGTATGTGCTGTTCAGACGCCGGCGTCGCATGCCCCGCTGATCCACGCCCGCAGGCACTATTCCGGCGCTCGGAGCGACCCTGATCAAGCAGAACACGTCCCGTTTCACCCCTGCGCTGGCTGCGATCGCTGCCGCGCTGGTCGGCCTCATCAACGTCGCCTCGACGTTGACGCCGAACATCCGCTGGCGCGGTCACCTGCTGCTGGAGCTCGAGCCGGTCGAAGCGATCCGGCTCTCGCACGCGTTCGCGCTGCCGGCGGGCGTCGCGCTGCTGCTGGTCGCCCCGTACCTGCTCAAGCGCCGGCGCCGCGCCTGGCAGGCGGCGATCGTGCTGATGGCGCTGCTGGGCCTGCTCGACCTGCTCAAAGGACTCGACTTCGAGGAGACCGCGATCACGTGGGGAGTCGCGCTCGCGCTGTTGGCGGCAGGAACGGGCTTCCGCGTCGAGCACGATCAGCTGACGCTGCGGTCGGCGTTCTGGCGCGTGCCGCTGCTCGGTACGGTCGCGCTGGCGATCAGCGCCCTGGCTGCCTGGGCTTCGGAGGGCCATCCGTCGTGGAGCAGGGTCGCCACTGAGACAGGCGACCTGCTGCTGTGGCGCAACGGTCCAATCCACTTCCACCACCACGGCTACCTGTTCCACCACCGACTGATCTGGGTGCCGCTAGGCGTGCACATGGTCGAGCTCGGGACGCTGCTGGTGATGGCATACGTGATCTTCCGGCCGCTCGCCGGCCCGACGGCGCTCCCCGGGCCCGCATCGCGACGCAGAGCCGCCGAGCTGGTCCGCTCATACGGCTCCGACACGCTGTCGTTCTTCAAGCTGCGGACCGACGAGCACTACCTCTTCAGCGACGATCGGCGAGCGTTCGTCGGCTATCGGATCGAGAACGGCGTCCTGCTGCTGTCGGGAGATCCCGTCGGTCCCGCGGACGCCCTCCCCGAGCTCCTATCAGAGCTGCGCGCGTTTGCCCACGTCCGGGGACTGAAGCTCGGCGCGGTCGGGGCGAGCGAACAGCTACGACCCATTTATGAGGGCCTCGGCCTGCGGACGATCTACCTCGGCGACGAGGCGGTGATCGAGCTCGACCACTTCTCGCTTGAGGGCCGCGCGATCCGCAAGGTGCGCCAATCGGTCAGCCGGCTGGCGAAGGCCGGGTTCAGCGCCGAGCTGCACGCAGTGGCCGAGCTCGACCGGCGAACCGCCGCCGAGATCGACCGGGTCCTCGAGCTCGGCCGCGACGGCGCTCCGGAGCGGGGGTTCTCGATGGCCATGGACTCGATCGGCGGCCCGCACGCCGATCAGACGCTGGTCATGCTGGCCCGCGACGGCGATCGCGCCGTCAAGGGCGTCCTCCACTTCGTCCCCTGCTATGGGCGCCCCGCGATGTCATTGTCGTTCATGCGCCGCGACCCCGGAACGCCCAACGGCCTGACCGAGTTCATGGTCGTCAGGGCGGCCGAGCTGCTGCGCGACCGCGGGGTCGATGAGCTGTCGCTCAACTTCGCGGCCTTCGCGCGCTGGATGCACAGCCCATCGAAGCGCTCGGAGCGGCTGCTCGGCAGGCTGATCGCGCTCGGCAATCCGTTCTTTCAGATCGAGAGCCTGTATCGGTTCAATGCCAAGTTTTTCCCGCGTTGGGAGCCGCGTTACCTCGTCTACGACGGGCCTCTCGGACTGCCGCGAGCGGGCATCGCGGCGATGTGGGCCGAAGGGCAGCTTTACAAGCCCGCGTTCCGGCGTGGGAAGCGGCTCGTCGAAGCCGCGAGCCGCTAACCTCCGGTTAACGTAGCCGGATTCGCCACCCTGCACGGGCGGCGGCGCACCGACCTTTCCGGTGCGAATTCTCGCGACGCTCCCAATCGCTGGCCGATAGCCTTGGCGGCCGCCGCCCGGGCTCTTTGAGCTTTGTTGATCAGCCCAAGTCGACAACCCGACGAACAGCCGTCCGCCCACAAAAGGCTTGGGGTATCCACGTGTCCGTGAGCGCCCCCGCCTCCTCGGAGCAGAACATGACCGTGCTGCGCTACCTCGACGTCGCCGTGATCCTCGTCGCGGCGCCGATCATGCTTCTGATCGGGGTCCCCGCGGCCGGCTATCTGGTCGGCGCGGGCGTATGGATAGTCCTGCGTGCGGTCGGCGTGGCCATCGAGCGCGTCATCCCATCGCTGCGCGATCCTCGTGGCGAGGTCACGCTGCGGCTCGCATTCCTGCTCGGACGGCTGTTCACGCTCGCGATCGCGGTAATCATCGTGCGCAACAGCGCCGGCCGCGACGACGGATTGACCGCGCTGGTCGTGATCGTATTCGCGTTCACGACGCAACTGGTGCTCTCGTTCCTGACCCGTCCGAGGTCTCGATGAGCAAGACCCAAAGAATCCTGCTGATCTGCTTCGGCGCCTACATCGGCATTTTCGTCCTGCTGATCGCGATCTACGGCTTCAGCCAGCACAAGAACAACGAGTTCCAGATCCAGAACGAGTTCAAGCTCGTCAACTGGGTGAGCCTCGGGCTGTTCAGCATCAACCGCGCAGTGCTCTACCTGTTCATCGCGACCGTGCTGACGATATTCACAATGGTGTGGATCGCTGGGCGGATGCAGGCGCGGCCGAACAAGGTCCAGACTGCGGTCGAGATGCTGTTCTCGCTGATGCGGGACAACGTCACCCGGGGGAACATGCCCGACTCGATGGCGGCCAGATGGTTCCCGTTCATCGGCACGCTGTTCCTGTTCATCTGGTTCTGCAACCTGATCGGCTACCTGCCGCTGCCGACGAACACGGAGGAAAAGTTCAACCTGTTCGGCGCCCACATCCCGTCGTTCGCGCTGTATGCCGCGACCGCGAATATCTCGGTGCCGCTGGTGCTGGCACTCATTGTGTTCATCGCCTTCATCTGGGTGGGAATCAAGCAGCAGGGTCCGCTCGGATACCTGAAGAGCCTGATTCCGGCGGGCGTTCATGGGGCGATGCTGATGTTGATTTTCCCGATCGAGGTGATCTCGACCCTGATGCGGCTGCTGTCGCTGACCATCCGGCTGTGGGCGAACATTTTCGCCGGGCACATCATCCTCCTGTTCTTGGCCGGCGGGCTCGCCGTGATCCTCGGGCTCCAAGCGCTCGGGTGGTTCGCGCTCCCGGCCGGGATCCTCATCTACCTGTTCGAGCTGGGCCTGGTGGCCACGCTACAAGCGTTCATCTTCGCGACCCTCGCCGCGATCTACATCGCCGGCGCCGCCACTCACCACTAACACGACAAGGAGCCCTCTGATGTTTCTCTTGCTGCATCTCCCCATTGCCGCCTCCGGGATCACGGCGGGGTTCGGAATCGCGGTCGGCGGTGGTCTCGGCGCGGTCGGCGCGGGCGTTGGCATCGGCATCATCTTCGGCAAGGTGATCGAGGCGGTCACCCGCCAGCCGGAGATGCGCGACGAGATCACGAGCATCCAATGGCTGGGATTCGCGCTCACCGAAGCCGTGTTCTTCTACGGGCTCGTGGCCGGCCTGCTGTCCTACGTGCTCAAGTAGATGGCCGCGGTCTCTCACCTCCCGGTCGCCGCTTCGAGCGGTTCGTTCCTGATCACGCCCAACGTCGGGCTGATGATCTGGACGCTGCTGCTGTTCGGGATCTCGATGTACGTGCTCTGGAAGCTCGCGTTCCCGCGCATCTCTGAGGCACTCGACCGCCGCCAGAAGGCGATCGAGGACTCGATCGATCACGCCGAGCAGATCCGGCACGAGGCCGATCAGGTGCTGGCCGAGTACCGCGAGCGCCTCAAGGAGGCACGCGGTCAGGCTGACGAGATCGTGCAGCGGGCGCGCAAGACGGCCGATACGCACGAGCACGAAGCCGAGCAGGACGCCAAGGCACGGCGCGAGCGGATGATGGAGCAGACGCGGCGCGACATCGAGGCCGAAACGCAGCGCGCGATCCAGGAGATCCGGCGCGAGGTCGCCGACCTGACCGTGATGGCAACCGAGAAGGTGACGCGCAAGACGCTGACCGAGGACGACCAGCGCCGCTTGGTCGAGGACGCCCTGTCGGAGCTCGACTTCAGCGCGCTCAGCTCGAGCGAGGGCAGGTAGTGGAGGAGATCGCTCAGGTATACGCGCGGTCGCTGTTCGAGGTCGCCGTCGAGCGCGATCAGCTCGACGAGGTCCGCGATCAGCTGGCCGCGTTTGCGGATGCGATGCACGCAAATCGCGAGCTGGCGGTGTTCTTCTTCTCGCCCTACTTCTCGGTCGACGAGAAGAAGGACGGCCTCGCGCGCGCCGTGACGGGCGCCTCGCCGGCGTTCGACAACTTTCTCCAGGCACTGATCGAGCGCCACCGGATGCCGGCGATTTTCAGGATCCGGACCGAGTTCGAGACGCTGTGGGAACAGGAGCGGCGGCTGCTGCCCGTGCACGTGACGAGCGCCGTCGGTCTCGACGAGTCGTTGGTCGAGAGCCTGGGTCAACGGATCGGCCAGCAGGTCGACCGTGAGGTGCAGATGTCAAGCGAAGTCGATCCAGACATCCTGGGCGGGGTCGTTCTGCGGGTCGGAAACGTGGTTCTCGACGCCTCGATCAAGAACCGCCTGGAACAACTTCGAAAGCAAGTCGCGCAGGCGTAGCGAGCCGCGCCTGTCAAGGAGCCAATACAGATGGAAATCAACCCGGACGAGATCACCTCAATCCTCAAGAGCCGGATCGAGGGCCTCGACACATCGAACGCCGAGCTGACCGAGGTCGGGACCGTGCTGTCGGTCGCCGACGGTATCTGTCGCATCCACGGGCTCGAAAACTGCATGTCGTTCGAGATGCTCGAGCTGCCCAAGGACGTCACCGGGCTGGCGCTAAACCTCGAATCCGACAACGTCGGTGCGGTGTTGTTCGGCCAGTGGGAGCACATTTCGGAGGGCGACACGGTCAAGCGCACCGGGCGCCTGCTGGATATCCCGGTCGGCGACCAGCTTCTGGGGCGGATCGTCGACCCGCTCGGCAACCCGCTCGACGGCAAGGGCGAGATCGAGACCACCGAGACCCGGCCATCGGAGTTCAAGGCCCCCGGCGTGGTTCAACGTCAGCCCGTGAAGGAGCCGATGCTGACGGGGCTGAAGGCGGTCGACTCGATGATCCCGATCGGCCGCGGGCAGCGAGAACTCATCATCGGCGACCGCCAGACGGGCAAGACCGCTATCGCCGTCGACGCAATCATCAACAATCAGGACCGCGACCTGCTGTGCATTTACGTTGCCATCGGGCAGCGCAAGGCGACCGTCGTCGCGTTGGCCAAGACGCTCGAAGACGCGGGGGCGCTCGAGAACACGATCATCGTGATGGCCGCTGCTGACGAGGCCGCGCCGATCAAGTTCCTCGCTCCCTACGCCGGCTGCGCGATGGGCGAGCACTTCCTCTACAACGGGAAGGCCGCGCTCGTCGTCTACGACGACCTCTCCAAGCACGCCGTGGCCTACCGTCAGATGTCGCTACTGCTGCGGCGCCCGCCGGGCCGCGAGGCGTATCCGGGCGACGTCTTCTACCTGCACTCGCGGCTGCTCGAGCGCGCGGTCAAGCTGAATGACGACCTCGGAGCGGGGTCGCTGACCGCGTTGCCCGTGATCGAGACCCAGGCCGGCGACGTATCCGCGTACGTACCGACGAACGTGATCTCGATCACCGACGGCCAGATCTACCTCGAGCCGGGGCTCTTCAACTCCGGCGTTCGCCCGGCGATCAACGTCGGGATCTCGGTGTCCCGGGTCGGCGGCAATGCCCAGATCCCGCCGATGAGGAAGGTCGCGGGACGTCTGAAGCTCGAGCTCTCGCAATACCGCGAGCTCGAGGCGTTCTCGCAGTTCGGCTCCGAGCTCGATCCGGCCACCCAGCGGACCCTGGCTCGCGGCGAGCGGCTCGTGAAGACGCTGAACCAGCCCGAGCGCCACCCGATGCCGGTTGAGGATCAGGTGGTGCAGGTGTACGCGGCGACGAACGGCTATCTGGACCGCATCGTCGTGGACAGGGTCGACCGGTTCCTGGCCGAGCTGACCGAATCGGTGCGCGCCAACAACAGCGACCTGCTGGAGAAGATCGCCGGCGGCGACTGGAGCGACGAGACACAGGCCGAGGTCGAGTCGGCGGTCTCCAAGTTCGCCGAAGACTTCGGGTTCGACCTCGACGAAGAGGGCCATCCGCTGGACGACAGCGGGGAGGGTCAGGCACGCGCGGCGTAAGCCGTGGCCTGAGCTGCACCGATGGCGAAATCGCAACGCGACGTACGCAACCGCATCAGCGCGGTCAAGAACATCCAGAAGATCGCTCGCGCGCTCGAGCTGGTCGCGGCGGCTCGCCTGCGACGCGCCGAGCAGCGGATCGAGGCGCTACGTCCGTACGCCAACGCGATCCGGCGGATGACGCGGCAGGCGGCCGAGGCGGCCGGGAACGTCCCGAACCTGCCGATCCTCGAGGAGCACGAGAGCGTGTCGAAGGTCGGACTGCTGCTGATCGCCGGCGACCGCGGGCTCGCGGGCGCGTTCAACTCGAACATCGTCCGCGCCGGCGTCGCGGCCGGACGCGAGCATGAGAGCGAAGGGCACACGCCCGTGTACTTCGCCTCGGGTCGCCGCCCGGCGACCTCGCTGACGTTCCGAGGACTGGATCCGGCCGAGAGCTTCACCGGATTCACCGACCGACCGGCGTACGCCGATGCGCGCCGGATCGCCGACCGCCTGATGGCCGCGTACGTCGACGGCGAGGTCGATCAGGTCGAGATCTTCTACAACGGATACATCTCGCCGGTGTCGCAGGTGGTTCGGCGGGAGACGCTGCTTCCGCTCCAGAAGGCGACGGTGCTCGAGGAAGAGAAGTCCGAGGGCGAGTCCGAGTCCGCGCCCGGGTCCTCGAAATCAGAGCCCCACGCGCTCGTCGAGTACGAACCCGATCCGGAGGAGATCTTGAAACGTCTCGTGCCGGACTACGTCGAGATTTCCATATATCGCGCATTGCTCGAGTCGACCGCCTCGGAACACGGCGCGCGAATGACGGCGATGCACAGCGCGTCCGACAACGCCGCCGAGTTGATCCAAAACCTCACGCTTGAGATGAACCGGGCCCGCCAGGCCGAGATCACCCAAGAGATCTTGGAAGTGGTGGCGGGTGCAGAAGGGCTGTCCGGGTAGACCTACACTGGAGAAGCGATGTCAGTAGCAGAAGAACAGCGCAGCGAGGCCACTCGGGGCGAGCCCGACAAGAAGAACATCGGCCGCATCGAGGAGGTCCAGGGTGTGGTGATCGAGGCCGTCTTCCCCGAGAAGTTGCCCGAGATCAACCACGCGATCCTGGTCCGCCGCCCCAAGGTCGCGCTGGAGGAGGAGGCGCTCGACATCGCCGCCGAAGAGGACCCCTGGCTCGTCTGCGAGGTGCAGCAGCACCTCGGCGACGACCGCGTCCGCGCGGTCGCGATGGACACCACCGACGGACTGGCCCGCGGTGTTGAGGTGATCGACAGCGGCGCGCCGATCACGGTTCCGGTCGGGGACATCACGCTCGGGCGGATCTTCAACCTGCTCGGCGATCCGATCGATCTCGGCGCACCGCTCCCCGACGACGTCAAGCGCTGGCCGATCCACCGCACGGCGCCGACGGTCGAGGATCTGACGCCGACGACCGAGATGTTCGAGACCGGGATCAAGGTCATCGACCTCCTCGCGCCCTACGCGAAGGGCGGCAAGGTCGGGCTGTTCGGCGGCGCCGGGGTCGGCAAGACCGTGATCATCCAGGAACTGATCCGCAACCTGGCCGAGGAGCACCAGGGGCTGTCAGCGTTCTGCGGAGTAGGCGAGCGCTCGCGCGAGGGCAACGACCTGTGGCTCGAGATGAAGGAATCGGGCGTGCTCGAGAAGACGATGCTCGTGTTCGGCCAGATGAACGAGCCGCCCGGCGCCCGCATGCGCGTCGCGCTGTCCGGGCTGACGATGGCGGAGTACTTCCGCGACGAAGAGCACCAGGACGTGCTGCTGTTCATCGACAACATCTTCCGGTTCGTGCAGGCCGGCTCGGAGGTGTCCGCGCTGCTCGGCCGGATGCCGTCGCAGGTCGGCTACCAGCCGACCCTCGAGTCCGAGATGGGCGAGTTGCAGGAGCGGATCACCTCGACCAAAGATGGCTCGGTCACGTCGATCCAGGCGATCTTCGTGCCGGCCGACGACCTCACCGACCCGGCGCCGGCGTCCGTGTTCGCCCACCTCAACGCGACGACCACGCTGTCGCGATCGATCGCGGAGAAGGGCATCTATCCGGCCGTCGACCCGCTCGACTCGACCTCGACGATCCTGAAGGCGGAGATCGTGGGCGACGAGCACTTCCAGGTCGCCAACCAGGTCAAGCAGGTGCTCCAGCGCTACCGCGAGCTTCAGGACATCATCGCGATCCTCGGAATCGACGAGCTCTCCGACGAGGACCGGTTGACCGTGAACCGCGCTCGCAAGATCGAGCGGTTCCTGTCCCAGCCGTTCCACGTCGCCGAGCAGTTGACCGGCACGCCCGGCGTGTACGTCCCGATCGCTGAGTCGATCCGAGGCTTCAAGGAGATCCTCGAGGGCAAGTACGACGATCTCCCGGAGCGCGCGTTCTTCCTGAAGGGCACGATCGACGACGTCGTGCGCGATGCCGGCGGCGAGGAAGAGAAGAAGGACGATAAGTCGGACGGCGACAAGGACGAGGACTCGGAGCGGCAGGACGAGCCAGAGGCGAAGGGCGATTCGGAGGAGTCGAAAGACTCAGACGACTCAAACGACGACGACAACGGCTCGGACGGCGGCGAAGAGGACAAGGAGTAGCCGCCGGTGGCGCACTCGAAGTTCCGCGCCGAGGTCCTCACGCCCGAGGGCGAAATCTTCAATGACGAGGTCGAGCTGGTCTCGACCAAGACCGCGGTCGGATCGATCGGCATCCTCGCCCACCACGAGCCGGTGCTGGCGATGCTCGACCCGACCGAGCTCCGCTTGTACAAGACCGAGACCGAGGTCGTGCGGTTCGCCCAGGCCGAGGGCTACCTGCAAATGGCGGACAACCACGCGCTGATCCTGGTGGAGGAGGCGATGGCGCCGGGTGACCTCGATGCGGGCAGCCTACGCGAGCGCCTTCAGCAGGCCGAGCGCGAGCTCGAGTCCGCCGGCGAAGACTCCGAGAAGCTGCGATTGGCGCAGCGAGACAAGGCTCGCCTAGAGCAGTTTCTGAAGATTGCCGAGGGGTAGCGCCCTGGGGCGGGCCGGCGGCCAAGTGTCGCCGCTCCGCTTATCCTCTCGTGTTCATGCTTGACGAGTTGGTACTCGCCGAGCGGCTGATCTCCTACGACACGTCTCGGCCCGAGGAGATCGTCGCGGCGGCAGGATTCGTGAAGGGATGGCTCGAATCCCGCGACATCGAGGTGCGTCACCACGATCACAACGGGCTGCCCGTGTTGGTGGCGGAAGTCGGGCCCCCCGAGGACGGGCAGGAATTCCCGTGCGTCGTGTTCCATGGCCATCTCGACGTCGTGCCCGGCCGGTCCGAGCAGTTCCATCCACGGGTCGAAGGGGACCAGCTGATCGGCCGCGGCGCCTACGACATGAAGGGCGGCTTGGCGTCGATGATGTGCGCGCTCAAGGACCTCGAGCGTCAAGGCCAGGTAAGGGTGCGCCTGGTGTGCGTCCCCGACGAGGAGTCCGAGGAGATCGAGGACCGGTCGACCGATGCCGTCGTGGCACGCGGGCTCGGCGGCGACTTCGCGATCACGGGGGAGCCGACCAACCTGCACATCGGAGTCGAGGCCAAGGGCGTGTTGGCGATGGTGATCGAGGTCCACGGCCGCGCCGCGCACTCCTCTACGCCGTGGCTCGGGGACAACGCGGTGCTGAAGGCGGTCGACGTGTTCCGCGCGATCGAGTCGCTGCCGTTCTCGAGGGAGTCCTCGGAGGTGTTCGACCGGCCGTCGATCAACCTGGGCCGGATCGAGGGCGGCGACGCGATCAACAAGGTCCCCGACGAGTGCCGGATGTCGGTCGACATCCGCTTCCTGCCCGGGCAGGACCCGCACGCGATCCTCGAGCAGATCGCCCGGATCCCCTCGATCGACGTGACCCGGACCTTCATCTTCCCCCCGGTCAGCGTCCCTCGCGGCAATCCGTACGTGCGGGCGCTGCGCGACGCGGTGACGCGGTCGATCCCCGAGAAGGAGGTGCTGAGCGTCGGCCGCGACGGGGCGTCTGACGCGGTCGCGTTCATGGCCGCGGGGATCCCCGCGGTCGAGTTCGGCCCGGACGGCGCGGGGCACCACGGGCCCGAGGAATACGTGTCGGTGTCCTCGATGGCGCGCTACCGCCGCTCGCTGGTCGGGTTCGTGCGGTCGCTGCCGATCTGGCTCGAGCGTCCTGTGCTCGACGAGGACCGAACCCGGGATGCGGCAGCCGGGCCGTCGCCCGATCGGGGCCGCGAAGACGGCGATGCTCGCAGCGGGTTGACCGCGATCGACGGCGGCCTGCGATGAGGCGCCTGATCCCGAAATCGCGAACCGGGACGTTCGTGCGGTTCACGCTGGCGTGTGTGGTCGTGATCGCGTTCGCGGCCACCGCGACCGCGGTGGCCGGGTTGCTCCAGTTCAAGCAGATCGCCACCTACATCTCGGCGACGCCGGCCCTGCCCAAGTCCACCCCGGTGACGATCCCAAATCCGGGCGATCCCCAGACGCTGCTGCTGATCGGCTCTGACCATCGCGCGGGGACGCCGTTCACGTCGGCCAACACCGACACGATGATGCTCGTCCGGATCGACCCGAGCTCGAGCACGATCAACCTGCTGTCGGTCCCGCGCGACCTGGAGGTCCAGATTCCCGAGGGCGGCGTGATGGCGACCGACAAGCTGAACGCCGCTTACTCGATCGGTGGGCCGGGCTTGCTGGTGAGGATCCTCAGGACGGAGGTATTCCCCGGCATCAAGATCAACCACATCATCGACGTCAACTTCGGCGGGTTCATCGATCTCGTCAACGCGATCGGCTGCGTCTACGCCGATGTCGACCATCGCTACTACAACAACACGGCGCTGACCGACTACTCGAGCATCGACATCCAGCCCGGATACCAGAAGCTGTGCGGGACCGATGCCCTCGAGTTCGTGCGCTTCCGCCACACCGACACCGACATCGTCCGCAACGCGCGCCAGCAGGACTTCCTGCGCTGGGCCAAGAGCCAATTCAGCCAGGACGAGATCATCAACCAGCGTGGCACGCTGCTGAGGATTTTCGGCCAGCACGCGCAGACCGACGCGAACCTGCACTCCACGGATGGTTTGATCAACCTGTTCGACCTGGTGGCGTTCTCCGCGGGGCATGCGATCA
Source organism: Solirubrobacteraceae bacterium (assembly GCA_052147875.1). Taxonomy (GTDB): domain Bacteria; phylum Actinomycetota; class Thermoleophilia; order Solirubrobacterales; family Solirubrobacteraceae; genus Palsa-465. The sequence goes on from JBKQJQ010000055.1 coordinate 34,305, forward strand.
AGCAGATCCCGTTCCCGGCGATTCTGGACCCGTGCGCGCCGGTGTCGCCCACGGCCAACAGCGCGACCCAGCAGACTCCGTGCTACGTGTCCGCTGCCTCGGGCCCCGAGGAGGCGGCGTACCAGGCGTTCATGAAGCCGACAACGAGCCAGTCGGCGTCGAGTTCGGCGCACCACGTCGCCGGCGCCGGCGGGAAGGGTGGACACGGTGGCGGAGGCGGCCCCGTTCCCGGCTTGACTGCGGACGTGAGCGACGGCAAGGCGCAGGTGAGCGCGCTCGGCCCGATCGGGATCCCGATCTACTACCCCAAGTTGATCCTGTCGGGCTCCAACTACTGCTCGAGCAACACCACCGTTTGCCCGCTTGAGATCGCCAGCCCAGGCTCCTATCCGCGGGCCTACCTGCTCCACGACCGCCACGGCGTCGCCCACTACTCCTACGCGATGACGCTGAGCATCAACCCGGTGCTGGGCCAGTACTACGGGGTGCAGGGGACCACCTGGCTGAACCCGCCGATCCTCCAGGACCCGACGCAGACCGAGACCGTCGACGGCAAGCATCTGATGCTGTTCGCCAACGGCGGCCAGCTGAGCCTGGTCGCATGGCGCACCGCGGGCGCGGTCTACTGGGTGTCGAACTCGCTGACCGACACCATCTCCAACCGCCAGCTGGTCGGGATCGCCGCGTCCCTGACGCGCGGCGGCGGGAAGTAGACCGCTACCCTCCGCACCGATGGCCTCAGCACGCGAACCGATCGCGGTGATCGGGACAGGCTACGTCGGGCTGGTCACCGCCGCCGGGTTCGCCGAGCTCGGCAGCGAGGTCTGGTGCGTCGACATCGATGCCGACAAGATCGCCGGGCTCGAGCGCGGCGAGATCCCTATCTACGAGCCCGGCCTGGCCGAGTCGGTGGCGGCCAACCGCGATCGCCTGCACTTCTCGACCGAGCTGGCCCCGGCGCTCGAGCACGCCCGCCTGCTGTTCGTGGCCGTAGGCACGCCGCCCACGTATTCGGGGGATGCCGACCTTACGGCGGTGAATGCGGTGGTCGATGCGATGCCGGTGTCGGATCGTCATGCGCTGGTGATGAAGTCGACCGTGCCGGTGGGGACGGGGGCGGCGATTCGGCGGACGCTGGTTGAGCGGGGGAAGGACGGCTTCGCGTACGTCTCCTGCCCAGAGTTCTTGAAGGAAGGCTCGGCGCTGGAGGACTTCCGCCACCCCGACCGGGTCGTCGTCGGCGACGACGGCGACTGGGCCGGCGACGCGGTGATCGAGCTCTACGCGCCGCTCGACGCGCCGCTGGTGCGCACCGACATCGCGAGCGCCGAGATGATCAAGCTCGCGGCAAACGCGTTCCTGGCCACGAAGATCTCGTTCATCAACGAGATCGCGAACGTGTGCGAGGAGACCGGCGCCGACGTGCTCGAGGTGGCGCGGGGGATGGGGCTCGACCAGCGGATCGGGACGCATTTTTTGAAGCCTGGTATTGGATTCGGGGGCAGTTGTTTTGCGCCGGAGGAGACCGTGCTCGTGCGTCATCGTGGCCGGACGACGCTGCTCAGGTTCGATCAGCTATGGGCGCGAATGGCCGCGGAGCACGGGGAGCTCGAGGATGGTCTGATCGAGCCGTCCGCGCTTGAGGTCCTGTCGTGGGTTCCTGGTGGCGAGGAGCCTCAGTTCCTCCCCGTGATGTGCGTCACCAGGCGGGATTACGAGGGCGAACTGGTTGAGGTGCGGACGAAGATGGGACGTCGGGTGCGCACGACGCCCGATCACGGCTGGATCGTCGGTGACGGCTGCGCTGGCGAGGCGCGGTTCAAGCTGGCTAAGGATGTGACGTCC
>JBKQJQ010000056.1:0-2503 GCA_052147875.1 Solirubrobacteraceae bacterium
GACGGCCTCGCGAGGGCGGGTCACACGTCTGACGGTCGCCGCGATCCGACCAGCAGCCAGATCACGGCGGCGAACACCAGCAGCACTGCAAACACGCTCACCGCCGACGCCGCCGCCGCTAACAGTGTGTGCGCACCGGTCCATGGACCCGGCGACCCGATCGGAATCTGGTGACCAGCAGCCGCCGACGCTGTCGAATGGCGCATCGTGGCCGTCAGCATCCCCAGCACGGCCAGCACGATCCCGGCAGCGCAGGCCGCGGGCACCCAGCGACGAACGCGGACCGGCGAACTGCGAACCGGAAGGTCCGCGACCAGCGCGTCGAGCTCCCCGTAGGTCCGTGACGTGTAAAGCGCGTCGAGCCGCTCGTCCAGCTCGTCGGCGGTCAGTCGGCCCTCGGCCGTCGCATGCCGCAGACGCTCGGCCACCTGTTCCCGATCGGCATCTGAAGCACGTAGCGACGGCACGCTTGCCACGCCTTGGAGGGTACCGCACGGGTCTCGCCGCAACCGCAGCTCGGCGGGCCGGTAGCGTCGGAATCGACAACGGCGTGGGGTCGAAAAGCAGGCCTCCTGTTCGACGTACTGCGACGGACGACGATCGAAGGGCGCCCAGTGGAGATTCGAACCCGCTTCAGCATCAGCGCCGACGGCTACGTGGCCACGCCCGGCGGCTGGCCGGCGCTGGTCGCAGACCCCGCATTCGTGTCGGGCAAGAGCCACGGCTGGCCGGAGTTCCAGGCGGGCTGTGAGGCCGTCCTGATGGGTCGCAAAACGTTTGAGCCGGCGCTCGAGGCCGATCGTTGGCCGTGGCCGAAGCTCGATGTGTTCGTGCTCGGCTCCGACGTCGCCGCGGATGGCGCACCGGTACCGATCGAGACCGACAATGACCCCGCGCGCCTGCTTGAGAAGCTGCGCGCAGCCAACGGTGGCGGCGATGTTCACCTCGTCGGCGGCCCGCAGACCATCGAGGCGTTCCGCCGGCTCGGCGCGATCGACAAGCTCGGGCTCCTGATGCTGCCGATCCTTCTCGGCGACGGCATGCGGCTGACGCCGGCGCTGGCCGCCGACAGCAGGCTGACGCTCGAGGACGTGCGGGCGCTTCCCGAGGGAACGGTCGAGATCACCTACGTCTGCACGTGACCACTCAGAAGCACGACCTGCGACCCTGCGGTCATGGAGCAACGCGTCAGCCTCGTCACGCTCGGTGTGACAGACCTCGTCCGAGCGCGCGCTTTCTATGAGGCGCTCGGCTGGACCGGAGCTCGACAGCCCGACGACGAGGTCTGCTTCTTTCAGGCCGGTGGGATGGTGTTCGGCCTCTGGACGGCGCTCGGCGGCCACGGGGCGCCGGGTATCGAGCTCGCCTACAACGTTCGTTCGCCGGAGCAGGTGAGCGAAGTGCTGGCCGAAGCCGAGCGCGCCGGCGGCACGATCAGAAGGCCCGCCTGCCGCGCGGAGTGGGGGGGAACAACCGGAGCGTTTGCCGATCCGGACGGCTACGTCTGGGAGGTCGCGCACAACCCGAGCTGGACTCTCGACGAGAACGGCGCGGTCACGATCTAGTGGGCTTGCCCTGAGCGAGGGCTGTAGGCGGCGAGGAACACTCGAACGCCGGTGTCTGCATAGCGGGCGAGTTCTTCCGCGGACGGTGGGCTGTCATCGCCCAGCAGCATCGCGCTGTTGAGCGGCGTCGACATGATCAGCCAATTGAAATGGGCGGCCGCCGCGAGCGGATCTTCAACGCGCAGCTGTCCGCGCTCCGCCAGCCGCTCGAACGCCGTCGCGAGCGCGGCGATCGTGCGTCCGGGGCCCCGCTCGTAGAAGAAGCGACCCAGCTCGGGAAAGCGTCCCGCCTCCCCGATCACGAGCCGCCGTAGCTGCAGCAGCCGTGGCTGCATCACGCGCGTCAGCTGGGCGCGGGCGAGCTCGCGCAGGTCTGCTTCGACGTCACCGCTGTCCCGGAGATTCAGCACCGCCTCGTAGTTCGGGTCGCTGATCTCATCGACCGTGGTCGTGACGATCTCTCGAAACAGGCTCTCCTTGTCGGAGAACTGCTTGTAGACGGTCTGTTTCGAGACACCGGCCTCGGCGGAGATCTGGTCCATGCTCGTGCCGAGGTAGCCAGCGCGCAGGAAGGCGCTCGTCGCGGCGTCCAGGATCGCCGCTCGCTTGCGATCAGTCTGGCCGGGCGGCCGCTCCTGGAGGGCTTCGTCGCCGGTGGTCATCAGACGGTCGCGATACTAGACCGTCTAGTTCGACTTTGGGCGTCAGATGACTCGCTCAAAGCGCAGGCTCGTCGGCCGGTGTTGTGATCGCGACCTGCGAAGCGAGCTAACGCCGGCCGGTCATCTGCCAGGGGCCGGGCACGAAGTCCAGCACCAGGTAGACCAGCCAGACGAACAGAGTGGCGCCTACCAGCGTCCAGAAGCCGCTGATGTTGAAACCGCTGACGATCGCCTCGGTCAGCAGGAGCATGAATAGCGAGACGAAGAACCACGCGA
>JBKQJQ010000057.1:0-3359 GCA_052147875.1 Solirubrobacteraceae bacterium
GGTCCGCAGCTCGGCGGTCAGCGCGAGCTTGACCGGGCTGTGGTGGTCGTAGCGCTCGTCATAGAGGGCCACGCCGGTGCGCGTCTCCTTCGCGCGATACATCGCCACGTCGGCCTTCTGGAGCAGCGTCTCAACTGCTGAGCCGTGATCAGGGAACACCGCGATCCCGACGCTCGCCTGCACGTCGACGACCATCTGCTCGATCTGGAACTGGTCCCGTAGCGAGCTGGCGAGGCGGCGCGCGAGCCCGAACGCGTCCTCGGGATCGCCGAGCGGGCTGACGACGGCGAACTCGTCGCCCCCGAGGCGGGCGATCTTCGCCTCGGCGCCGACCTCCTCACGAAAGCGGGACGCGACCTGCTCCAACAGCAGGTCGCCGTAACGGTGGCCGAGCGTGTCGTTGACGTCCTTGAACCGATCTAAGTCGATCAGCAGTACGCAGCCCTGAGCGCGGTCCTTTAGCTCCTCGCTGAGCTCGTCGTGGAACGCGGTCCGGTTCGCCAGCCCAGTGAGGGCGTCGTGGCGGGCGGCGTACTCGTTGCGGGCGCCCTGGGTGGTGGTGTTGTAGATCGCGACCACCGGTGCCAGGCAGAGCGGCACCAGCACGACACTGAAGGCGGCGGCCGCGAACACGATCGGCGCCAGCATCAGCATCACGATGCCGGTGACGAGCACGAACTTCGGGTCGTTTGAGAAGTACTTGCCGGCTGGGACGCCCTGATACAGCGACACGGCGGTCCCAACGACCGTCGTGTTGACCCAGAAGAAGACTGCCGCGGCGACGATCATCCCGGGCAGGTCCGCACTCGAGAAGGGGTGCGCGGTGCCGACGTGGGGTGCGGCGTTGAGGATTCGCATCACGCTCCACGCACCGGCCATCGCGAGCGTGTACTGGCCAACGTTGAAGCGCACCCGCCACCAAGGCTTGCCGGAGGTCCGGTCCTGGACGACCGACGCCGTCAACTGGGCGATCAATGCCGGCGCCAGCCCGCCAGCGAGCATCAGCGCCATCGAGAATGAGGTCGACAGCGTGATCTCCTCGTCGCCGCCGCGGCGAGGAATCTTGACCGGCATCAACTCGCCAAGCATCACCCCAATGAACAGCGCCGCGAACGTCAGCGGCTGCTGCTCGAGGTATCTGAAATCCATCGAGCTGGCCAGACCCGCGATCACGACGCAGCCGGCGAGGAACACCCCGGCGCAGTAGATGCGGACGTTCAGATATTTGAGCATCGCGCCAGAGACCATCGGCGGGCGCGCACCGCGATCCGTCACGCTACGCGCCCGCCGGAGGCCTAGAACTTGTTACCGGCTCCCGCCGCAATCGCGAGGGCCGCGAACGCTGCAAGCGCGGCGCCCAGCCGGTAGAGGTGGAACTTCTTCATCCAATGCCCCCTGACGTCACTCGGCCCGCATCCTCGGGCTACGCGCCGTTAATCGGCATGCCTGGATGAAGCTTTAGCGAGATTACGGAGCTACGACGAATGATGGCAAGGGTTTGCAGGCCTGCGTCCGCGAACCGCTCGGAAGTCGAACAGCCCGGAGAGCGGGGCAATACCGATTGCTACAGTCGGCAGGATTCCGACCTAGGACGCGAAACAAGCGAGGACCATGAGCCCACTCGTACCGATGGTGGTCGAGCAAACCTCCCGTGGGGAGCGTGCGTTCGACATCTACAGCCGTCTGCTCAATGAGCGGATCATCTTCCTCGGCACCCCGGTCGACGACCAGATCGCGAACCTGATCGTCGCCCAGTTGCTGCACCTGGAGTCCGAGGACCCGGACAAGGACATCTCGATCTACATCAACAGCCCGGGCGGATCCGTCTACGCGGGGCTCGCGATCTACGACACGATGCAGTTCATCAAGCCCGACGTGCAGACGATCTGCGTCGGCATCGCTATGTCGATGGGCGCCCTGCTGCTGGCCGGCGGCGCGGCGGGCAAGCGCATGGCCCTACCTAACGCGAAGATCCTGATCCACCAGGTGTCCTCAAGCTTTCAGGGCCAGGCGACCGATATTGAGATACATGCGAACGAGATCATCGATGTCCGTCGCCGGTTGGATGAGATCATCGCCAAGCACACCGGACAGGATCTCGACAAGGTTCGTCACGACACTGAGCGTGACTACTTCATGAGTTCTGAGCAGGCAAAGGACTACGGAATCATCGATCGGGTTATCTCGCAGCACTGAAGGCACTAGTCTTCGGTGCCGAGCACGCCGCCCGAGTCGAGCTCTGGGAGGGGATTCATGGCACGTCCGACCGACTCCAACGAACAGCTTCTGTGCAGTTTCTGCGGCAAGTCCCAGCGGCAGGTCAAGAAGCTGATCGCTGGCCCGGGCGTCTACATCTGCGACGAGTGCATCGATCTCTGCAACGAGATCATCGACGAGGAGCTCACCGCCCCACCGAGCTTCGATATCGAGAATCTCCCCAAGCCGAGGGAGATCTACGACGTGCTCAACGAGTATGTGGTCGGCCAGGAGCAGGCCAAACGGTCGCTCAGTGTGGCTGTCTACAACCACTACAAGCGTGTCCAGATGATGCAGTCCGACGAGAACGACATCGAGCTGCAGAAGTCCAACATCCTGCTGCTAGGTCCGACCGGCTGTGGCAAGACGCTGCTCGCCCAGACGCTCGCGAAGATCCTCAACGTCCCGTTCGCGATCGCCGACGCGACGGCGCTGACCGAGGCCGGCTACGTCGGTGAGGACGTCGAGAACATCCTCCTGAAACTGATCCAGGCTGCCGACTACGACGTCAAGAAAGCCGAGACCGGGATCATCTATATCGACGAGGTCGACAAGATCGCCCGCAAGGCCGACAACCCTTCGATCACCCGGGATGTGAGCGGCGAGGGCGTCCAGCAGGCGCTGTTGAAGATCCTCGAGGGGACGACCGCATCGGTGCCGCCGCAGGGTGGTCGCAAGCATCCACACCAGGAGTTCCTGTCGATCGACACCACCAACGTGCTGTTCATCTGCGGCGGCGCGTTCGCCAACCTCGACAAGGTGATCGAGCGGCGGATCGGCCACCAGGGCGTCGGCTTTGGCTCAGTGATCAAGACCAAGGAGCAGCGCGACCTGGGCGAGATGTTCGAGCACTGCCTGCCCGAGGATCTGATCCAGTACGGCCTGATCCCCGAGTTCATCGGGCGCTTGCCGGTCATGTCGGCGATCCACCAGCTGTCGCGCGACGAGCTGATGCAGATCCTGACCGAGCCGCGCAACGCGCTCGTCAAGCAGTTCCAGCGCTTCTTCCAGTTCGATGGGATCGAGCTCGTGTTCGCCGACGAGGCGCTGTCGTCGATCGCGGACAAGGCGCTCGAGCGCGAGACCGGCGCCCGCGGGCTGCG
>JBKQJQ010000058.1:0-2568 GCA_052147875.1 Solirubrobacteraceae bacterium
CAGCGGGTCGACGAACGAGATTCCCGCGGCCAAAAGCCAGTACGCCGCCGGTCCGGCAAACGGAAACCATCGCCGCGCGAACACGGGTAGCACCAGGATCGCGAGCGCGGGAAGGCAGAACCACAGCATCGTTGTCGGAGCTCCGGACGAGCCGCGTCCGAGCACCACGTCAAGCATCGCCACGATCGCCAGCAGCGCGATCAGCAGGTCGAACCAGTACATGCGGGCGAGATGTTCGATTCGGCTCAGGCGTCGAACGTACTCCACCAGCTCGCGGACCGCCTCCCACAAGGTCAGACCCGGGATCCCTCTCAAGTACTACCCACCTCGGAACCGTCAGCCTTGCGACGACGCCGCGCGGCGGCACCTCGCCCTAACGGCGCCCACACGCTCGGGACGACGCCCACGCTGCACCACTGGCGCGCGCACGGCGCTGCCGCCACCCGCGCCCGGACGAGGCGCCGGAACCGCTACCGGTCGGTCCCGCGCTCGCTGACAAGACCGCCGCATCGCCGCCGCAGCGGAGCTCATCAAGAAGGACCGCTTCCGATCCGCCAACAGCCAAAGGAGGCCTCGAGCCCGGATGCCCGCGCCGACATCAAACCAGGGCGCAGAATCCAAGCGCTGGTTGGTACCGCTCCTCGCCAATCTCGAGACTCGCTACGCCAATCTGATCCTGCCGCCGAGCCGGCCGATGTGGCCATCCGATCGTCGCCATTGCGCTCGCGCGCGGAGGCGCCGGCTCAGACGCAAAAGCGATAGCAAGCGCGATGCTTCCTTGAGCACCGAGTGTCAGAGACCTGTCTACTGCTTCATCAAGGTTCCAACTGTCACGTGCGGCCAATGGATGCCGTTGAAGTCGAGCATCACGAGCTGCGTGTACTGGAGCTGGAGCTTGTCGGGTTGGCCGCCCGTGCCGGCGATCGTCTCGATCCAGAAGGTGGCCTGCATCTGTGTGGCCCGTGCGTTGCCGACCTCCGGGTCGGTGCTCGAGGTCAGAAACGCCGTGTTCGCGGTTCCACCGCCCCCTTTGATGACGCTGTTGGTGGTCGAGATGTGCAGGAAGGTCCTGCTCGTCATGCTCGTGCCCTGGAGCGATGCTTGCAGCGCGTTTTGAAGGACGCTGTTGGGGTTCTTGACGATGTTCTGCAGATTGGCCTGCGTCACGCCAGCGGGCTCCTGGCGAAACGTGGTCGGGATCGACAGATCGAGCTCGGTGAACGTCAGCGCCACCTGGTTGAACTGGGCGTTGGTGGGGGCAGTTGAGCCGAAGAAGAAGGGCAGGATGTTGTTGTCAGGGATGTTCTGAGGCCCGCCCGGGATCACTTGGAATACGCCCTGGGCATTGATCACGGTCCCGTGTGGGATCGATGCCATCCGCACCACGGTCGGGGGCTCAGCCGGGTTGCTGGTCTGGGGTACCAGCGCCCAGATGCCGGGTTCGACGTGCAGCCCCGCGGCCGGGTTCCCAGCTTCGTTGATCTGCTGCATGTAGGTAACGCCGTGCATGTTGATATCGCCCATGTCCAGCCCACGGTTCGGGATGTTCCCGTCGATCCTCGTGAACACGATCTTGTCATCGGTGAGATTCAGCTCAAGGAACCGATCCTGCCCCGATGACAGACGGTGGGGACGCCAGATCGCGTTGAACCCATGGCCGACCCAGACGCCGGGGGTGTCCCCGGGGCCCGGGAGCTCGGCCAGCGGGCCGAGCGGATCCCCGGTTGCCGGCGTGACGGCTTCGGGCTCGGCTGCTCCGACGAACGCAAAGTCGGAATCGAGCCGGGAAATTGCTGACATCGTTACCCCCTGATGGATTGCGACAGCCCACGGTGACATCTCGCAGAAAACGTTCAGACACGGCTGCCCGCCTGTGCGAAAAAGCTATAGCTGACCCGAGTGCGCCCGTGGCGATTTTTTGTCTCACTATTCTTGTCTAATGTGCGTCATACGGACTGCTGAGTGACAACCAACGCGTCTCTCGCGGGAGCCGCATGACACCCTCAGGTCGCCCCAACGGCGACCAGGTCGCCAATGCGCCAGCGGGGGGCGACCGCTTTCGCTCTGGACGTGCCACGGACCCGGTGATCGCCTTGGCGACGTATCGAGCTCGCCAGCGGGCTCGATCCGCGTGGGAGCGCGCTTTTATTTCGCCCAGGAGCAGGCGCCACCGGCGGCTGGCACCGACGCCCTCGTGTGCGATGGATGCACAGGCCCGTGCCGTGCAGTCCCGCAGCATGAGTCAGCCGTAAGATCGGGTCGTGAGCATCGTCAAGATCAACGCGATCACCGTGCCACGCGAGCGCTTTGAGGAGTTCGCGCGTCGTTTCGCCTCTCGGGCGGGGAGGGTCTCCGGCGCGCGCGGGTTTGAGGGGTTTGAGCTGTTGCGTCCGAACGATGAGCGTGAGGTGTGCCTGGTCCTTACGCGTTGGCGCTCGGAGGAGGACTTTCAGGCCTGGGCGTCGAGCCCGGATTTCGCCGCCGGCCACTCGCAGCACCGCCAGGAGGGTCCCGTTGGGACCGCGAGCGAGCTGTGGTCGTTCGACGTTCTCGAGCGCGAAGCGCCAG
>JBKQJQ010000059.1:0-4159 GCA_052147875.1 Solirubrobacteraceae bacterium
CACTATTCCTGATGTACACGAGCGGCACGACCGGAAGGCCGAAGGGCGCGCAGCACGCGATCGGCGGCTACATGTCCTACGTCGCCGGGACGTCGAAGTACTACCAGGACATCCACCCGGACGACACTTATTGGTGCTTTGCCGACATCGGCTGGATCACCGGCCATTCCTACATCGTGTACGGCCCGTTGGCGCTTGGGACCACGACCGTGATGTACGAGGGGATACCCACCTACCCGGACGCCGGACGTCCGTGGCGGATCGCCGATCAACTCGGAGTGGACATCTTCCACACCGCGCCGACGACGATCCGGATGCTACGCAAGCTTGGCCCGGAGGAGCCGGCCAAGTACAACTACCGCTTCAAGACGATGACCACAGTCGGCGAGCCGATCGAGCCCGATGTGTGGCGCTGGTATTGGACGGCGGTCGGCAAGGGCAAGGCGGCCGTCACCGACACGTGGTGGATGACCGAGACTGGCGGCTTTCTCGGCAGCACGCTGCCGTTCCTGCAGCCGATGAAGCCTGGCAGCTGCGGGCCGGCATGTCTGGGGATCCAGCTCGTGATCTACGACGAGAACGGTAATGAGATCCCACAGGGCTCCGGCAAGGCGGGATACGTGTGCGTCCGCAACCCATGGCCGGGACGGATGCTGACCGTCTGGGGGCAAGACGAGAGGTTCATCGACACCTACTACAAGCGGTTCAACAAAGAACCGAACAGCAAGGACTGGCACGACTGGCCGTTCATGTGCGGTGACGGCGCGGTCCAGGCGGAGGACGGCTACTTCCGGATCCTCGGGCGGATCGACGATGTGATCAACGTCGCCGGGCACCGGCTCGGGACCAAAGAGCTCGAGTCGGCGGCGATCGAGGTCGAGGAAGTCGCCGAGGCCGCGGCCGTGCCGGTGTTCGACGACGTGCGCGGCAAGGTGGTCGAGATGTACATCGCGCTCAAGCCCGGCGTCCAAGAGAGCGAGGAGGAGGTCGCGAAGAAGGTCTCGGCCCGGATCGAGTACGACATCGGCAAGATCGCCAAACCGAAGAACGTGTGGGTCGTGGCCGACATGCCCAAGACCCGCTCGGGCAAGATCATGCGACGAGTGATTGCCGGGATCTCAAACTTCGCCGACGTCGGCGACGTGAGCACACTGGCAAATCCGGAGATCGTCGACCAGATCCGGGACCACGTTCAAGCTGAGAAGCGAGCTCGTGGCGAGGAGCCGGAGTTGTCGCGCAAGGAACAGGAGGAGATTGCGAGCTACGGCGCGGGATCGGAGTAGCGCGGCGTTTCGCGGGCGTCGACGCAGATCGCCGTCTCGCCTCGATGCTCCCGATTGCCGTCTTTAGTCACGGGGGGCGCAGCGGGCGTCAGGTGCCCGCATACGCCCCTCGGTGACTCCTTCGAACGCTCTTAGACGCGCAGCATGCGGGTGATTTCGGCGACATTTCGGCGGGCTACCGGGACCGTCTGACCGTCGGCGAAGATGAGCTCGGCCGTCCCGCCGAGCAGCGGGCGAAGCTCGACCGTATTGGCCAGATTGGCCACGTACTGACGATGTACACGGACGAACCCGAATGGCTTCCACCGAAGCTCGACACTGGACAGGGTCGCGCGGAGCAGGTAGCGGCCATCCGGCACGACGATCCGGACGAAGTCTCCGTACGACTGCGCATACAGGATCGAGCTCCGCTGGATCAGCCGAGTGGAGCCGGATCGGACATTGGCAACGGCGATCGTCTCGCTGTCGCGAGCGGGGGGTGTCCAGGGGGCCGAATCGGCCTGCCCTGCGGCCTGTGCGCGCGTCGCGACCGCAGAGGCGACTCGCTCGAGTGCCTCTTGCAGCCGTCGCCGTGCCACTGGCTTGAGCAGATAGTCGAGCGCGTGGAGTTCGAACGCCTCGACAGCCGCGCTGTCGTGTGCGGTCACGAACACAAGCTGCGGCGGGGCCGCGAACCGGCGCAGCACACGCGCGAGCTCGAGCCCGTCGAGGTCGGGCATCAGGACATCGAGAAAGATCGCGTCGTATTGCCCAGACGACGCCTTCGCGAGCGCGTCGTGGCCATCGAAGGCGCATTCGACGTCATCCACGATCTGGAATCCCCGTAGCAGGCGGGCGAGGTCCTGAAGCTGCGGCCGCTCGTCGTCGACGGCGAGGATGTTCAGCTGGTCCGCGCTCACGCGCGCCCGTTTCCCTCGATCACGCGCGCCCGTTTCCCTTGATCACGCGCGCCGGTTCCCTCGCCCGCGAGCTCGAGCTGCTTGCGCGCGCCGAGGAGGTTGGGAACCGTCATCACCGCGGTCGTGCCGCTGCCCGGCTTCGACTCGATCCGGAGCGCGTACCGTTCTCCGAACGTCGCCCGCAACCTCGCGTCCACGTTCGAGACGCCGATCCCGCCACCGGCACCTGCGAGCACCAGCGGGACCCGCTCGGGCTCGATCCCGGGACCGTCGTCGCAGACACGGAGCTCGATGTCGCCGCCGATCACGCGTGCGATCAGCGCGATCCGTCCGGACCCGGTTCGGCGCTCGATCCCGTGGCGGACGGCGTTCTCGACCAACGGCTGAATCGACATCGCCGGCACGACGGCGTCGCGGGCCTCCTCGGGCACGTCCACGGTCACGTCAAGCTCGCCGAACCGGGCCCGTTCCAGCCGCAGATAGCGCTCCACGTGGGCGAGCTCCTCGGCCAGGGTCACGTAGGAGCGCCCATCGCGGAACAGGTAGCGGGTGAACTCGGCGAAGTCGATCAGCAGCTCGCGCGCCTCCTCCGGGCGCGCGTGGATATCGCCCGCCACCGCCGCGAGCGCGTTGTAGATGAAATGCGGGGAGATCTGTGCGCGCAGCGCGCGCAGCTCGGCCTGCGCGAGCCGCTCCTCCTGGTCGTGGACGACTGACAGCTCGACCTGCGCCGACACGAGGCTGGCCGCCTCCTGCACGACGCGCAGCTCACCTCCGTTGGGGCGGCCCACCGATCTGTAGAACGCGATCAGCGTCCCGGCCCGCTTGCCCTGCACGGTCAGCGGCGCCAGCACGGCCGAGCGCAACGGGCAGCTCGGGTCCGACGATATGAGTCGCGGCACGACGTGCATCCGGTTGTCTGGCGTCCGCTCGAGCAGTCGCGACAATAGGTCGCCCGGCCGGACCTGCTCCCGGCCCTCACCATCGATCGCCAGCACAGTATGCGTGTCGGCCAGCGCGACCGCTGCCGCGCCCATGAGCGCCCTCAGGTGTGGTACCGCGTTGGCCGCCGAACGGGAGTGCAGGCCGCCACGCAGGTGCGGGAGCGTGGCCGTGGCCGCGTGCAGGGCCGACTGCATGCCGACCGCCTCGGGCGTGCGATCGCGGCGGTGTGTGTGCGCAATCCGCCAGGCCACAACCACCGTGGCGATCACCACAAGCCCGACAATCGCGCCGAGTGCGATGCTCATAAGCCCGGACAAAGCCTACTCAGAGTGGCGTCGCATCGTTCATGATTGACCGATGAGGTCAACCATCACGTCTTACGAGCAGGCCTGCGCCGACCACCGCTGGGAGATCCCGGAGCGCTACAACATCGCCGCCGATATCTGCGACCGTCACCCGCGCGACAAGCCGGCGATGATCCACGAGGACTTCAACGGCAACGTGCGGCAGCTGAGCTGGGGCGAGCTACAGGATGTCTCGAACCGTTTTGCGAACGTGCTCATGGCGCACGGGGTGCAGCGCGGCGATCGCGTCGCGATGTTGCTGCCGCCGACGCCGGAGACCGCTGCGGCCTTCTTCGGCACCTGGAAGATCGGCGCGATCCTGCTCTCGATGTCAGTGCTCTACGGCGACGAGGGGATCCGTCACCGGCTGACGGACTCGGGCGCCAAGGTATTGGTTACGAACGAGGCGAATGCCGATCGGATGGAGCGCTCGCTGGTCGAGCACCTGTTGATCCTCGACGACGACCTGCTGAGCCGTGGTTCGACTTCGTTCGACGTGGTCGATACGGCGGCCGACGATCCGGCGCAGCTGTACTACTCGTCGGGCACCACGGGGCTGGCGAAAGGGATCCTTCACGCCCATCGCGACCGGGGTGTCATACTGGTAGAGGATGTTGCGGCGATGACCCCAGCAGCCGCTGTCGCCGGCCTGCTTGCAATCGAGATTGCCCGAACCGGGGCCGTCGTC
>JBKQJQ010000060.1:0-4561 GCA_052147875.1 Solirubrobacteraceae bacterium
ACGTTCGTCAACGACGCTTGAGCCGCACCAGATTTCACTGATTCTTACGGCACTTCGGTGTCATTTTCGGGCCCCTTTGGGGTACTTATAAGTGAGAGCGGTCGTCGATAAGACACCGAGATCACGGGCGTTGCGCATCGCGCCGACACCCGGAAGACGACGCGCCTCTCCCACCTCGAGCAAAGTTCGACGATCATCGAACTTTTGCTACGATTACTTACGGAAGAGAAGCCCATGAGAACACGGGAGACAGAACTGAACAGCTTTGATACCCAGGCTCACGAAGTCGCGGCTCCAGGGCGCGACCACGCAAGCGATTCGAGCCAGAGCGCGCGGCGGCGTGGCGAGCATCGCGCGAGCGCTGCCGCCGCCACCCCGCGGCGCCAGCCTCGTCGCCGTTCGGCACACAACGGCGAGCGCAAGGCGGCCTCGGACGCGCGGCACGCGAGCGCCGACTCCGGCGTACTGAGTGAGAACTCACTTGACCTGTTCCTGCGCGCGGCACGCGCTCACTCGCTGCTGACCGCCGAAGAGGAGGTCGAGCTCGCCAAGCGCATCGAGCGCGGCGACCTGGAGGCGAAGGATCGGATGATCAACTCCAACCTCCGGCTTGTCGTTTCGCAGGCGCGCCGCTACCAGGGTCACGGCCTGCCGATGGAGGACCTCGTCCAGGAAGGGATGTTGGGCCTGATCCGCGCAGTCGAGAAGTTCGACTGGCGGCGCGGGTTCAAGTTCTCGACCTACGGCACGCTGTGGATCCGCCAGGCGCTGCAGCGCGGGCTACAGAACCACGGGCGGACGATCCGCCTGCCGGTCCATGTCGCCCAGCGCCAGACCAAGGTTCGCAAGGTCGAGTCGGAGCTCAGCACGAAGCTCGGGCGCGAGCCGACAGACGAGGAGATCGCCGCCGAGGCGAAGCTGCCCGTCGAGGAGGTCGCGGAGCTGCGTGAGCTGACCCGGGGCCTGACGAGCCTCGACCAGCCGGTCGGCGAGGACGGCGAGACCGCCTTCGGCGATCTGCTCGCAAGCGAGCAGCCACGGCCGGACGAGGAGGTCGAGACCGCCGAGCGCCAGGAGCTGATCTCCGGGGCAGTTGAGCAGCTGCCCGAGGCCGAGCGGGACGTGATCCGTCTGCGCTTTGGTCTCACCGGCGGCGAGCCGCTCAACCTCCGGCAGACCGGGCTCGAGCTCGGGATCCCGCTCGGCAAAGCACGCGAGCTAGAGCAGAAGGGCCTGAGCCGCCTGGCTCAGAGCGCGAGGCTCGAAGAGCTCCGCCGGGCCGCCTAACAGGCGCAAACCATTTCAGACGCCGGTCACGGGTCGGGCATCCGATGCTCGGTCTGGGCCGGCGTCTGCGGTTGCGCCTGCTCGGTCTGGGCCGGCGTCTGCGGTTGCGCCTGCTCGGTCTGGGCCGGCGTCTGCGGTTGCGCCTGCTCGATCGCGCTTGCCGACGTACGGCGTCGTCGGCGCACCGGGGGCTCGTGCTCGTCCTCGCCGGGCAGCGCCTCGTGGACCGCATCGAGGCCCTCGAGCGCCTCGACCGCGGCGGTATCGGGATAGCCGCCGGCCGGATACGGAGCCGGACGCAAACGCGCCGAGTAGATCGAGGGCACCCCGAGACGGCGCGCGACGATCGTCGCCTCGGTGACCGCCACGAGCGTGGGCGCCATCAGGAGATCGAAGTGGCGCGTCAGCTCGAGCACCAGAACTACCGCCGACAACGGTCCCTGCATCGATGCGGCCAGGAACGCGCCGCCGCCCACGAGCGCATAGCTCGCCGGAACCGTGTGCGGCCAGATGTGCGACCAGATCGCGGCCAGCACCCCCGCCAACAGCACCCCGACCGTCAGCGTCGGCGTGAACAGTCCCCCCGGCGCGCCGGACGCCAGGCAGGAAGCGGTCGCGATCGGCTTCAGAACGAGCAGCTGCACGAACAGGCTCACCGACAGCGCGCCGAGGACCGCGAGCTGGACGATCGACTGGCCGTTGCCCAGTAGCTGCGGGTATTTGATCGAGACCACCCCAAGCAGGCCGAACACGATCACCGGCGCGATGTAGCGGCCGCGCCCCCGCGGGCGCATCCGCGCCGCGCGCTCGATCGTCCGCACCCAGGCCACGGCGGCGACGCCGATCACCGGCCCAACGAGCGCCGCCCAGACCATCTGCGCGGGATGCAGTCCGTAGGTCGGCATGTGGTACGTGTGTGCGGTTCCGAGCGTGATCCAGGCGGTCGCGGTGGCGGTCACGGAGACGGCCAGCGCCGGCAGCACGAGCGGCAGTGCGATCGTTCCGAGCAGCACCTCGAGCGCGAACAGGGCGCCGCCGAGTGGCACGTTGTAGACCGCCGCAAACCCGGCACCAGCGCCACAGGCGACCAGCAGGCGTCGCTGCCAGACCGGCAGCTTCGCCCAGTCCGCGATCCGGCTGCCCAGCGCGGCGCCCGCAAGCTGTGGTGCGGCCTCGCGACCCAGCGAGACGCCCAGTCCGACCGTGACGATCGACAGCACAGCGCGGGCGAAACTCGGCAGCAGCGACATTTGGCCACGGTGAAGCCACAGCGCTTCGGAGACCTCGGCGCCGCCGGACGTCGGCAAGCGGTGCAGGATCGCCACGCCCGCGGCGACGATCGCGGCTGCGACCAGCAGCGCGATCACCCGGCGCGCGTCGGACGATGACTGGACCGCGACCAGGTAGGAGCCAGAGTTGTAGCCGTACGCGAGATGCTCGGCCAGGTGCAGGAGCGCCATCAGCGCCGACGCCGCGGCGCCGGTCAGGACTCCAAGCCCGACCGCGATCGCCCAGAAGCGGGCGCTGTAGCTGGCGACGATCCCTCGACCGGGGACGTTTGGCTGGTGCGAATACCAGCGTCGCGCGTGCTCCGTAGCCACTGTTCCGGAGCATATGGTCCCGCCGCGGGAGCAGTCCAACACCGCTGACGTGGAGGCCGCAGGCGGCGTCTCGGCTTGCGGCTCAGCTTCTCCTGACCAAATTTGGTCTCCGTAAGGTCACGCGCCAGCTCGCGCAACTATCGGGGGCGGGTGCGATTTTATGATGGCGTGCTCCTCGACCACGGATCTGTGCGCGCGATGATCGTGCGCGTGCTCGGCGTCGCGGCGTGCGTCGCCGCTGCCTACCTGATGCTGCTCCCTGACAGCGCGGGGCGCGGACTGGCGGCGGTGAGTGACCCATTTGAGGTCCACGCGATCCAAACGACGACCGACCTCTCACAGGGCCTGACGACGCTCCCGGACCTCGAGTTCGGAACCACCGCCGCGCGGCACGAGCCTGTGATCCATGTCAACGCCGGAGTTCGCTACCAGAGTGTGCGCGGGTTCGGAGCTGCGATGACCGACAGTTCCGCCTGGCTGATCGAGCGGCGGCTGACGCCGGTCGCGCGCCAGGCGCTGATGACCGACGTGTTCGGCTCAACCGGGATCGATCTCGATTTCGTCAAGGTTCCGATGGGAGCCTCCGACTTCACCCGCAACGGCCAGCCCTACACCTACGATGACCTACCTCGGGGCCGCGCCGACCCGGCGCTCGCGCACTTCTCGATCTCGCACGATCGTGGTTACATCCTGCCGGCGCTCCGCCAGGCACGATCCCTCGACCCCGCGACCGAGTTCCTGGCCACGCCCTGGTCGCCGCCAGCCTGGATGAAGACCAACCACTCGCTCAGCAATGCGGGCCATCGGGGCGCGCTGGTTCGACGCTATTACGCCGCCTGGGCCGCCTACTTCGTCAAGCTGATCCGTGCTTACGCAGCTTCCGGGATCCCGATCACCGCTATTACTCCGCAGAACGAGCCCGGCACCGCGACCCTCTACCCGGGAATGAGCTTCTCCCCGGCCCACGAGTCCACGTGGCTGCTGCGGTATCTCAGACCTGCGCTCGAACGGGCGGGACTTAAGACGAGGGTCTACGGGGGGGACTTGGGCTGGGGCCCGGCCTCCGACGACAGCAGCGTCAGCGCCCGCGGGCCGGTGAGGAGCGCACTTTTTGGCATCGCGTGGCACTGCTACTACGGCGCGCCCAACGTGATGAGTCAGCTGCATCAGGCCGACCCGCGCCTCGACGAGATCGTCGACGAGTGCTCGCCGGGGATCTCGCCGACGCCGATTTCCGAGATCGTGATCAGCTCGCTTCGCAACTGGGCGAGCACGGTCGCTCTGTGGAACCTGGCGCTCAATCTCACCGGCGGCCCAGCCCAGCCACCTAACCATGGCTGCCCGGGATGCCAGGGCCTGGCGACGATCAATCCGCGCACTCGGACGGCGACGCTGAACCAGAATTACTACGAGCTCGGCCAGGCGAGCGCGTTCATCGCCCCCGGCGCGCAGCGAATCTCGAGCGGAAACTTCGTGACGTACAGATATCCCAAGCCCGGGGTCGATGTGGCCTCGCGCGGGCTCGACGATGTCGCGGTGCGCAACCCAGACCGGAGCATCGTGTTACTCGCGTACGACAACTCGTCGACCCCGATAACTTTCGCGGTCGCGTGGCGGGACCGGACCTTCAGCTACACGCTCCCGGCGAGGGCGACCGTCACGTTTGTCTGGAA
>JBKQJQ010000061.1:0-7717 GCA_052147875.1 Solirubrobacteraceae bacterium
GCTCTCACGCGCTTGCGATCGCGACCAGCGAGCTGCCCGGCAGCGAGACCGATCCGTCCGCCGCGGTGAAGTCCCCGAGCTCGCCGATGATCCGCTTCGCGATCTTGCGCTGCTGCGCCTCGTCAAGCTCTGCGTACAACCTGCCCAACAGCGGCGACATGTCGACCGTCTCGTCGATGTAGTCCTGCGCGCGACGGTACTCGCGGTGCAGCGCGACCGGCTCCACGTCGACGTCGACGAACCCGGCCGACTCCAACAACTCCACCAGCTGCCCGTCATCCGCGAGCCTGAACATTCCGGGCGCGCTCGGGTCGGGCGGCTCGCTATGACCGAGCGCGATCATCGCGCGGCTGGGGATCGTCGCCCACGGGTTGCGCGCGGGCAGGTCCCAGACGGCGAACGCCGCGTGGCCGCCCGGCTTCAGAATCCGCCGGACCTCCTGCGCGGCCGCCTCCCGATCGACGATCAGCATGATCCCCCAGCGGCACAGGACGGCATCGACGCTCGCGGTCTCGAGATCGATCCACTCGAGCTCGAGCTGGCGGAACTCGACGTTGTCGATCCCTGCCTGGGCGGCGCGCTCGCGCGCGACCGCGAGCATCGCCTCGGCGCCGTCGCTTGAGATCAGCGTGCCCCCGGGGCGAACCAGCTCGGCCGCCATCAGGCCGGTATCGCCCGGCCCGGCCGCCAGCTCCAGCACCCGCTGGCCCGGCTGCAGTCCAAGGCCGTCGACCATCGCGACAGACACCGGCATCCCCCACTCGCGAATCCGCTCAGCGTGGTTACCCCACCCCTGGGCGGCACGCTCCCACGCCTCACGGCTCAGGGCTCGCTGCTCCTCGGGCTCGATCGCGCTCATCTGATCGGACCCTAGCGGCTCGGACGATCGGCAAATGCGAAGTCGATCTGCGCCCGCATCCGCTGGCCGAAGATCGCCACCAGCGCTTCGGTCACGAGCGTTCGCAGCAGCCCGATCGACTCCTCGATCTCGCGCGACTGCGCGACCGACGTCCCGGCCGCAAGGAACGGCTGCCAGACCTCACCAACGATGTCACATCAAACGACGTCACATTGACGGGTGGGTCGAGATTTTCCATCCATGGCATGTAAAAGATCCCTCAGCCCAGCTCGCGGCGGAGCAATTTGCCCGTTGGTCCGCGCGGGACGCTGTCAGCAAACGCAAACGTCTTAGGCACCTTGAAGGGCGCGAGGCGCGCCGCGCAGTGGTCGCGCAACTCCTCCGGCTCGACCGGCTCGCGTGCGACCACACAAGCCACGACCCGCTCACCCCATTCCGGGTCCGGGGTGCCGAAGACAGCCGCGTCGAGCACCGCGAGATGCTCGAGCAGCACCTCCTCGACCTCGACCGGCGCCACGTTCTCGCCGCCGGTGACGATCGTGTCTGCGATCCGGCCGGCGATCGCCAGCCGTCCGTCCTCCTCGAACCGCCCCCGATCGCCGGTGTGCAGCCAGCCATCTTGTGCCAGCGCGCCGGCCGCCACGGTCCTGCCTCGGACCAGCACCTCGCCGTCATCGCCGAGCGAAAGCTCGACGCCGACGAGCGGCCACCCATCGGTGGCGATCTGCGAACACGCTTCGGTCATCCCGTACGAGGGCGCGACCGCCACGCCAGCTTCACGCGCGCGCTCCAGGAGCGCGGGCGCGATCGGCCCTCCGCCCAGCAGCGCCCGGCGCAACGTCGGTGGCTCGCGCAACCCGGCATCGAGCAGCCGACTGAGCATCGTCGGCACGAGCGACACGAGCGTCACCCGCGCCGCCGGATCCATCAGCGCGGCGAGCACCGCGGCGGTGTCGAAGCGCTCGTGCAGGACCACAGTGGTCGCGTAGATCGCGCTCCGTATCTGGATCGACAGCCCGCCGACGTGCGCGAGCGGCATCGGGCATAGCCACCGCTCGTCCGGGTCGAGCCCCAGCGCGAGCGCCGAGCCGAACGCACTGGAGAGCCAGTTGTCGTAGCTGAGCAGCACCTCCTTGGGCCCGCCTGTCGTCCCGGACGTGAACATCACGGTTGCAATCTCGTCGAGCGACCGCTCGCCCTCAGAGATCGGCTCGCCGGTCGCCAACTCCTGCAGCACCAGCTTCGAGCCTGCGCGCCGGAGCGAGCGCTCGCCCTCCGTCAGCCGCAGGTCGACCGGGACCGCGACGGCGCCCAGCAGCATGCAGCCGTGCAGTGCGGGTACGAGCTCGGCGCTGCGCAGCTCGAGCGCGACTCGGTCACCGGCCCCGACGCCGCGCTCCCGCAACGCGCCCGCGACCCGCGCCGCGCGCTCAAACAGAGCCGCATACGAAAGCGCTTCACCGTCGGCGAGCACCAGCGCGGCGCGCTCGCCCCGTATGCGCGCCGCGCGCGCCAGCCAAGTCTGCACCTAGTGAGGGTACGACTGCGAACGGACCGGCCGTAGCGCCGGCGGCGCGGTCGCGCGACGGACGGGCTGTGCCCCCCGCCGCCGCGGGCGACGCACTTTCAGCTCCTCGGCCAGGAAGTAGGAACCGAGCACCAACGCCGCCGCGGCGGCCTGCGCCACCACAGTCTGAACATTGGGGAAGATCGAGAACCAGAGGCCCATCCAGCCGGGGATCGCGACGTGCAGCGACGTGGTCCCGATCCAGCCGGCCTGCTGCAGCTCCTGGACGCTCTCGCCGACCATCACAAGCAAAACCACACCGAGCATTACGCCCGTCGCCACCAACATCCGTCGGTAGGGCAGCTTCGCCTGCAGGCCGAAGGTCAGATACGCGACGACGGCGACGAACACCAGTCCGAGCGCGACGCCCTCGAGCACGACGCCCGACCCGTACCGCAGCCGCAGCGCCTGAAGGAACAGCACCACCTCGAACCCCTCGCGATACACGGACGTGAAACCCAGCAGCGCCAGGCCGCGTAACGTCCTGCGCGTTCCGGCCGACGGGGCACCGGCGATAATCTCCTTGCGCCGCTTGTTGTGATGCGAGATCCATCCGGTCCAGTAGACGCGATGAAAGAACCAGTTCATCACCACCAGCAGGACCGCAATCGCCAGCAGGCCGGTTGCGGCCTGCAGGTCGAGGCTCCCCGGACCGACGGCGTTCGTGATCGCGATCGCGACGAACCAGGTCGCCACGGCGGCGGCAAACGCGGTTCCGGCGCCGAGCGCCAACGGCTTGCGGTACGTCCGGTCGGCGCCGCGCATGCTGGCTGTCAAGACGGTCAGCACGAGGATCGTCTCGAGCCCCTCGCGCAGCACCAAGATCGCGCTGTCGAGCACGACCGCGAAGTGGCTCATGTGCGTGTTCGGGTTGGTCGGATCAGGCGTCCCACCGGCCGCGCTCGCGAACTGCCACGCGAGTAGCCCTACGAGTACAGCGACCGCCGCAATCCAGCCGACCTGCTTACGCGAGACGCGGGCCATTAGGGGACCCTAACACAGATTCCTCGGTGGCATTAGGTCCACCTAATCAAATCTGAACGCAACATCCTGGGCTGAAGTTCACCCCGCTTGCGTAGAGTCCTCGCAGTCTCGTCCCGAACAGGAGCGTTTCTTTGAGCATCAGCTGGCACGCGGTCGGCGACTACACGGACATTCGATACGAGCTCGGCGAGCAGGAAACCGCCGGGATCGCGAAGATCACGATCGACCGTCCCGAGGTCCGCAACGCGTTCCGGCCCGAAACCGTGATCGAGCTGTCGCACGCGTTCGAGCGCGCCCGCGAGGACCAGACGGTCGGCGTCGTGATCCTGACCGGCGAGGGCCCGGATGCGTTCTGCTCGGGTGGTGACCAGCGGGTGCGCGGGCAGCGCGGCGGCTACGTGACCGGGGCTGACCCGGCCGACGCCGGTGCGCAGCCCGGGGTCGGGCGCTTCCACGTGACCGATCTGCACCTGCAGATCCGGCGGCTGCCGAAGCCGGTGGTCGCGATGGTGGCCGGCTACGCGGTCGGCGGCGGTCACGTGCTGCACGTCGTCTGCGACCTTACGATCGCGGCCGACAACGCGCGCTTTGGGCAGACCGGGCCGAAGGTGGGCTCGTTCGACGGTGGCTTTGGAGCCAGCGTTCTGTCGCGCCTAGTGGGTCCCAAGAAGGCGAAGGAAATCTGGTTTTTGTGCCGCCAGTACGACGCACACGAGGCGCTGCAGATGGGGCTCGTCAACGCGGTCGTGCCGCTCGACGAGCTCGAGTCGGAGACCGTCAGGTGGTGTCGCGAGATGCTGGCGCTGTCGCCGTTCGCGCTCCGGCTGCTGAAGGCGAGCTTCAACGCCGACGAGGATGGCCTGGCCGGGATCCAGCAGCTGGCCCACGACGCGAACTTGCTGTTCTACATGAGCGACGAGGCGCAGGAGGGCCGCAACGCCTACCTGGAGAAGCGCCCGGTCGACTTCTCGAAGTTCCCACGGCGGCCATAGCCGTGGCGCAGACCGCCGCCGCGGCCCCGAGCGGGGTGAGGATTTGGCTGATGGCGGCGCGCCCGAGGACGCTGCCCGCGGCCGTCGCCCCGGTGCTGGTCGGCACCGCGCTGGCCGGCTTCGAAAACGTCTTTCACCCGCTTCGGTTCATCGCCGCGCTGCTCGGCGCGGTGTTCATCCAGGTCGGGACCAATCTGAGTAACGACTACTCCGACGCGCGGCGCGGGGCCGACGCCGAGGACCGGCTCGGACCGGTCAGGGTCACTGCGGGCGGGCTCGCCCCACCCAAGCAGGTGCTGGTCGCGACGTACGTGTCGTTCGGGCTCGCGGTGCTGTTCGGCGCCTACCTGGTAGCCGTCGCCGGCTGGCAGCTGCTGCTCGTCGGCGCCGCGTCGATCCTGGCCGGCATCGCCTACACCGGCGGTCCACGGCCGTACGGCTACGAGGGCCTGGGCGAGGTGTTCGTGTTCCTGTTCTTCGGCGTCGTCGCCGTCGCCGGCTCGTACTTCGTCCAGGTCACGCACCTCGAGTGGGAGGCGTTCGCACTGTCGGTGCCCGTCGGACTGCTGGCCGCCGGGATCCTGGTCGTCAACAACATCCGCGACATCGACTCCGACCGCCGGGCGGGCAAGCGCACGCTCGCGGTCAGGCTCGGTCGCCAGCGGACGAGGGTCCTGTACGCGGTGATCGTCTACCTCGCGTTCCTGCTCGCGCCGGTTACCTGGATCTTCGGTCCGCTCCAAGCGTGGGTGCTGCTGCCGTGGCTGACGATCGTGCTCGCGGCCGGGGTCGTCCGCACGGTCCGCAACCACACTGACGGGCAGTCGCTAAACCAGGCACTCGCCCAGACCGGGATGCTGCAGCTGGCGTTCTGCATGCTGCTGTCCGCGGGACTGCTGCTGAGCGGGTGAAGGTCGACGTCTGTTTGTATGAGGCGCGCTTGCGCGCGCCGTTTGTCTCGTCGCGCGACTCCGTCAGCGTTCGCCCTCTGATCGTGTTGCGCCTCGAGGCGGCAGACGGCGCCGTTGGTTACGGCGAGGCAGCGCCGCTCGAGGGCTACGACGGGGTGACGATCGACGACGCGCGGGCGGCGCTCGAGGACTGCCGCGCACTGCTCGCGGAGTCCGACGGCGGTCAGCGCTCGGAGCTGCTGCAGGAGTGCGCGCGGGCCGCCGTCCTCCCGCAGGCCACGGCCGCGGTCGACCTGGCGCTGTGGGACCTGACCGGACGCCGACTGCGTGAGCCGGTCTGGCGGCTGCTGGGCGCCCGCGATCCGGCGCCGGTCGCGGTCAACGCGACGATCGCCGCGACCGACCGGGCGGGCGCCGCGCGCGAGGCCGCCGCCGCGGCGGGCGCGGGTTTTGGCTGTCTGAAGGTCAAGGTAGGGGTCGGCGACGACGCCGGACGCCTGGCGGCGGTCCGGGCGGCGGCCGGGTCACAGATGCGGATCAGGCTCGACGCGAACGGCGCCTGGTCGATCCCGGAGGCGATCGCGACGCTGCGCGCGCTCGAGCCGGCCGGACTCGAACTGTGCGAGGAACCGGTCAGCGGCGCCGCGGAGATCGCTCAGCTCGACGGGCAGACGGAGGTCGCGCTGGCGCTCGACGAGAGCGCCGCCGGCCCCGGCGCGCTCGACCACCGCGCGTGTGATGCGGTGTGTTTGAAGATCAGCCGCTGCGGCGGAATCAGCGGTCTGCTCGAGGCTGCCGCCCGCGCCCGGCGCGCCGGCTA
Source organism: Solirubrobacteraceae bacterium (assembly GCA_052147875.1). Lineage (GTDB taxonomy): Bacteria > Actinomycetota > Thermoleophilia > Solirubrobacterales > Solirubrobacteraceae > Palsa-465. The sequence continues at coordinate 6,134 of JBKQJQ010000061.1, forward strand.
TCAGCTGTACCTCGCTTCGACGCTCGACGGCCCGCTCGGGATCGCCGCGGCGCTGCACGCGGCGGCCGCGATCGTGCCCGACAGGCCGTCTGGTCTTGCGACGCTAGCCCCATTCGCCGGTCGCGACGATCGGCTGCGAGCCCGCGGCGGGCGGATGCTCGAGCCGGAGGGGGCCGGCCTCGGTAGCGGGCTGATCAGCTGGTACCGACCCAGCTGAGTCGCCGGGCCGATCTGCAGGGCTGCGACCCGGACCGGGTCTCGTAGCCGGGAGTCGGCACGAGGCGGTCCGACGTCCGTCCAGGTAGGGGCTGACGCGGTCGTGGTGTTTAGCGATTTCGCGGCTAAGTGTCTTCAGCGCCGATGATCGCGGTCGCTGCCTCCTCAGGCTTCTCCAGGTGAACCGCATGACCGGATCCGGCCACGGTGACGATCTCGGCGGCGGGCAAAAAAAGCTGCATGTTCGACGCAATCTCGCGGAACTTGGCGTCGCGCTCGCCAACGATCAGGGTCGTCGGCATCGTCAGTTCGCCGAGCCGCTCCCATAGCGACGGCAGCGCGCCCGTGCCGAGGCCCCGCAGCGCGCGCGCCAGGCCGCCCGGCGAGCTGCGTAAGCGGTCGGCGTGGACCGCTGCCGCCACCGCCGGCGGCTGATCGGACAGGACCGGAGTGCGTGCCCACAAGCGAGCGAACTGCTCGATGTCCGAGCGTTCGATCTCATCTGCCAGCAGCTCGTCGCGCGCGCGGCGCTCGTCCCGCTCCACCGGATCGGCGATCCCGGGGCTGGCACCGATCAGGATCAGTCGCTGCACGCGTGGCGCCAGCGCAAGCGCGGCGTGCAACCCAATCCGGCCCCCCATCGAATAGCCGACGAGCGTGAACGAGTCCGGTGCGAGTCGGGCGAGGTCGTCGAGCACGTGTTGCAGGTCGACCGGCGCCAGCTCCGATGCCGTGCCGTGCCCGCGGATGTCGGGAGCCCACGGACGGTAGGTTTCGGGCAGCGCGCCGCTGACAGCGTCCCAGCTCGCGCCGGTGTGGGTGAAGCCGTGCAGAAATACGAGCGTGGGCGCGAGCACCGACGAGATCATGACCGCAACCGACTCCTACCTGCTGCTGCGAGCGTTCTGCGACGAGCTCGCGCGCTGTGGGATGCGGCACGCGTGCACTTCGCCCGGCTCCCGCTCGACGCCGATCGTGCTGTCGCTCGTCCGCGAGCAGCGGATCAGGTGCTGGTCGCACATCGACGAACGCTGCGCCGGCTTCTTTGCGCTCGGCGCTGCGAAGGCGGCCGGGCGCCCGGCCGCGGTGACATGCACATCGGGCACGGCGGCCGCGAACCTCGCGCCGGCGGTGATCGAGGCCCAGCAGGCCCGGGTGCCGTTGATCGTGCTGACCGCCGACCGCCCGCCGGAGCTGCGCGAGGTCGGCGCCGGCCAGACGATTGACCAGCTCAAGCTATTCGGCGATGCGACGAAATGGTTCTTCGAGGTCGGGGTCGGCGATGCATCGCCACAGCGAATGCGCTGGATCAGGACGCTCGCCTGCCGCGCCTACTGGACCACGGTTGATGGTCCGCCGGGGCCGGTG
>JBKQJQ010000062.1:0-3737 GCA_052147875.1 Solirubrobacteraceae bacterium
GCGTGGCTCGTCGAAGAACCCGTTCTCGACGCCGTCGAGGCTGGCGGCGAAGAACCGGACGCACTCCTGGAGAAAGCCGATCGCCGGTCCTGGCGCGCCGTCCTCGGGACTCGTGTGGCCCCAGGGGCCGATCAATCCCCGGACCGGGGAACGAACGTGCTCCAGGACCCGGAACACCATGTCCCGGTAGCCGTCGCTCCAGCCCCCGACCGCGAACACCGGGCAGCGGATCGCGTCGTAGTCCTCGCAGGCAGAGCCCTGCTGCCAGTAGGCGTCGCGCCGCTGATGGGTCAGCCATGGCTCGATGAAGGGCTTCGCCCCGTCAAGCCGCTCGACCCACGCCTGCCGCCATCCGTCGCCGATCACGAGCGGGTCCGGCGGCTGGTTGAGATAGGCGAGCATCGAGGTCGCCCACTGGGACATGTCCATCGCCGAGACGCAGCCCCCGATGTAGTGGACATCGTCGGCATAGCGGTCGTCGCTGGCGTGTATCGGGACCACGCCGCGCAGTTGCTCAGGGTGCCGGGCCGCCATCTGCAGGGCGGCGAACCCGCCCCACGAGACGCCGATCATGCCGACCGCCCCGGTGGACCACGGCCGGTCGGCGAGCCACGCGATCACACGCTCGGTGTCGCGTTGCTCCTGCACCGTGTACTCGTCCTCGAGGATGCCCGTGGAGTCGCCGCTGCCGCGCAGATCGACGCGGGCGAACCCGAACCCGTGGGCCGCGAAATAGGTCCCCCAGGCGGCGTCTGGAATCGCCGTGCCATCGCTGCGGCGGTACGGGACCGCGTCGAGGATCACCGATACCGGACGCTGCTCGGCGTCGTCGGGGAGCCAGAGGCGGATCGCGAGCCGCACCCCGTCTGGCAGCTCGATCCAGTCGTTGTCGATCACCCGCACCGCTCGCGTTGTGGCGGGCGTCTCGGGCTCCGGGGATTGACGCGGGCTCATCGCGACCGTATCGTAATCGTTGCCAATATGCGAAAGCAAGTTTCGGTGAGCGAGAACTCCGTCGGCACGCTCGCTCGCGGGCTCGACGTGCTGGAGCTATTTGCCACGGCCCAGCCGGAGCTGTCGCAGAAGGAGATCTCCGACCTCCTGGGGCTACCGATGGCGACCGTGCACCGGCTCGTGGCGCTGCTCACGGAGCGCGGCTGGCTGGACCGCGACACAAGGACGCGGCGGCTGCGATTGGGGCTCCGGATGGTCAGTCTCGTCCCGGCGCTTGAGGCGGGGATGCGGCTGCCGGAGGTGGCGCGTCCCCATCTGCTGCGGCTTGCGTCCAACGTCCAGGAGACGGTGAACGTGGCGATCCTCGAAGGCGCGGACGTCGTCTACCTGCTGAGCGAGACCGGCGACCGGCTGCTCGCGGCCAGGGTGTCAGTCGGCATGCGGCTGCCGGCGCACTGCACGGCGCTCGGCAAATGCCTGTTGGCGCAGCTGCCGGCCGAGGTCGCACGCGCCAGGCTCGCCGAGGAGCCCTACGAACGGCGTACGGGACGCACGCTGACGACCTGGATGGAGCTGGTCGCCGACCTCGGCGCAATCCGCGTGCAGGGCGTGGCGGTGTCCGAGGAGGAGTACGAGGTGGGGCTGGTTTCGATCGCCGTGCCCGTGCAGTGGTTCGACGGGCCCGGCTCGGGCGCGATCAACGTCTCGCTGCCGGCGGGACGGGCGACGCCAGCGTTCCGCGAGCGACTGGCGCAGGGGCTGCTCGCTGCAGCACGGGAAATCGACGCTGCGATGAGCGTTCCGGGGGCCCGCCGTTGACGGCCGAGACCGACGTCGCCGAGCTGGCGGGCGCCGCCGATGAGTTCGCGTGCTCGCTGTCGGATCTGGTCGCCGGCGAGCCGCAGCTGCGCTACCAGGGGATGCCGTCGGACGGCGACTCGAGGCCCGTGTACGAAGCCCTGGGGGCTGCGGGATGGATCGGGGTCCACTGGCCGCCCGAGCTCGGCGGGCGCGGTCTGGGCTCGCTCCACACGCTCGCCTGCGAGGAGCGTTTCGGCTACCGGTGGCTACCGCTGTCGGGCTACCTGCTGTCGGTAAAGACGATCGGCAACGCGCTGCTGCGCTTCGCCGGCCCGGAGCTGCAGCAGCGCCTGGTTCCCGAGGTGGCTGGCGGACGGCTGCTGTTCTGCCAGGGCTTCTCCGAGCCGGACGCCGGTTCCGACCTGGCCTCGCTGCGAACACGCGCTCGCCGGAACGGCGACCGGTGGATCGTCAACGGCCGCAAGATCTGGACCTCGAGCGCCGAGTATGCCGACTGGGTGTACCTCGCCGTGCGCACGGACCCCGACCGTGATCGCCACCGCGGTCTCTCGGTACTGGTCGCCGACATCAACACTCCAGGGATCACGGTCCACACGCATCGCACTTTCGGCGGGGGCACAATCGGCGAGCTCGAGCTGACCGACGTCGAGGTCCCCGCCGCGCAGCTTGTCGGCGAACCGAACGGCGGCTGGCAGGTCCTGATGGGCACGCTGGACTACGAACGGGTGACGAGCGAGAAGGTCGGAACGGTCTACTGGCTGCTCGACGCTCTGACGCCGCTGGCAATCGACCGGCGCACACGACAGGTCCTGCGCCGGCTGCGGGGCGCGGCGCAGGCGGCGCGACTGCACGGGCGCCGCGCGACGGAGCTACTCGAGGCAGGCCGGCCGGCGAGCGCCCAGTGCTCGATGGCGAAGCTGTCGGTTGCGCAACTGATGCAGCAGGTGGCCGCGTTCGCCGTCGAGGTGCTCGGCCCCAGCGGGTTGCTCGAGGAGGGGACGGCGACGCTGCCTGGCCGTGTCGCGGCCTTTCAGCGGGCTTCGACGGCGACGACGATCTCGGGCGGCGCGGCCGAGATCCAGCGAACCGTGATCGCCCGCCGAGAACTCGGCTTCCCACCGCGATGACCCCGGCGCAGCTTCCGCTCGCCGGGATTCGCGTGCTCGAGTACGCCCAATACGTGGCCGGGCCGTTCGCGGGCATGTTGCTCGCGGACCTGGGAGCGGATGTCGTCAAGGTGGAGCCGCCCGAGGGCGACGCCTGGCGACGCTACGAGCCGTTCGCGGACGGCGAGAGCCGCTACTTCTATGCGCTGAACCGCAACAAGCGCAGTGTCGTACTCGATCTCAAGGACCCGGAGGGCCTGCGCGCCAGCCGGGCGCTGATCGGGACAGCCGACGTGGTGGTGCATAACCTCCCACCCGACCGCGCGCGCCGGTTCGAACTCGACCGCGAGCGCGTGCGCGAGGTCAATCCGGCGGCCGTCTGGTGCTGCGTGTCGGCGCTCGGCAGCGACGGGCCCGAGGCCGAGCTGACCGCATTCGACCTCGTGGCTCAGGCCCTCTCGGGTCTGCTGGTTGCCAACGCGCACCCCTCCGACCCGGTGCCCCAGCGCGCCGGTGGGATCGCGATCGCCGACTTCACGGCCGGGATGCTGGCGGCGATCGCCGCACTCGCCGGCCTGGTGGGTCGCGGGCCCGGGCAGGCCCGTGGTCTCGAGGTCTCGCTGCTTGGCGCCGCGCTGGCGGTCCAGGCGCAGAGGTTCGTCCGTGTCGAGAGACTCGACCGGAAGGGGTGCAGGCAGGGCCCGCCGTTGGCGACCGCCGATGATCTTCATCGCCAATCTGACGCCAAACGCGCGCAGGACGAGCTCGAGCCCTACTACCGCGGCTACGCCGCCGCTGATGGGTTCTTGGTGCTCGCCTGCCTGAACGAGCGCCAGCGCGTTGCCGCCGCGTCCG
>JBKQJQ010000063.1:0-3274 GCA_052147875.1 Solirubrobacteraceae bacterium
GGTCGACGGTCAGCCGGGAGCCCGGGACGGTGTTCGACCCGGGCGGGATCGCCAAGGGCGTGTTCGCCGATCAGCTGGCCGCAACGCTGACCGGCTTCGACGCGTTCGCGGTCGACTGCGCAGGCGACATCCGGCTGGGTGGCCGCGCCGGGATCGTGCGTCCCGCTCATGTGACGAGCCCGTTCGACGGGCGCGTGCTGCACACGTTCCTGCTCGCCGGCGGTGGGATCGCGACCAGCGGCATAACCAAGCGCAGCTGGATCGACGCCGATGGCCACCCCGCGCACCACCTGCTCGACCCGCGGACCGGACGTCCCGCATTCACCGGCATCGTCCAGGCGACCGCGCTCGCGCCGACCGCCGCCCAGGCGGAGGTGCTGACCAAGGCGGCATTGCTGAGCGGCCCCGAGCGCGCCACCGAATGGCTTCGCTATGGGGGAGCGTTCGTCCGCGACGACGGCGGCTACGAGGTGCTCGAGCCGGCCGCCGATGCGACCCGTGCCGACAGCCAGCCGCGGATGTCGGCCAGCACCTCGTCGCGCTCGGGTTCGTTCAGGATCTCGTGGTAGAGACCCTCGTAGGCCTTGACCGACTTGTCGTGCGCGCCGATCCGCTCCGCCAGCATCCGGCTCCCCGATGGGGGGCACAGCCCGTCGTCGGTCCCGTACAGGATCAGTGTCGGCACGTTGATCTCCGGCACCGCGTTCGGGAACTCGTCAATCGCCGACGCGAGCTCGGCCAGCGTCCGCGCCGGCAGCTTTCCGTGGTGGACGAGCGGGTCTGACTCGTACGCGGCGACGATCTGTGGGTCGCGGCTGACGAGCGCCGGGTCGACGCCGATCAGCGGCAGCGTTGGGGCGACGACCGACAGCGCACGCCCGGCCAACCGCAGCGGCGCGCCAGCTTCGATCGCCGCCAGCGGTCCGGTCAGGATCATGCCCGTCAGGCGATGCTGATGAATGAGTGCGTAGCGGACGGCGATCGTGCCGCCCATGCTGTGCCCAAGTAGAAACACCGGCAGCGCCGGGTGCTCGGCGAGCGCCTCGCTCACCAGCCGGTCGAGATCGGAAACCGCGCTGTCGAGACGGTCGATCAGCGCCCGCGGCCCTTCGGAGCGGCCGTGACCACGGTGGTCGAGCGCGTAGACCGCGTGGCGGTCCTGCACGAGCCGGCCGGCGACATACTCGTAGCGCCCGCTGTGCTCGCCGGCGCCGTGCACGATCATGATCAGCGCCCGCGGCTCGGACTCCGGTTTCCAACTCTGCCAGTAGATCCGCCGGTTGCCGGCGCCGTCCAGGTAGCCAGTGGCGGTGATCACGCGTCTTCGGCTGCCCACGGGACGATCACCGCGTCCTCGTGCGGCGAGTCGCGGGCAACGACGTACTCGGCCGCCTCGGTGTCGCTCGTGTTCTCGAGCACGTGCGTCTCGCGCGGTGGCACGTAGACCATGTCGCCGGGCTCGAGCGCGAGCTCGTGATCGAGCCGGTCGCCCCACTTCACGAGCAGCTGCCCGGACAGCATGTAGACGGCGCTCTCGCATCCCTCGTGGTAGTGCGGCAGCGAGCGCGCGCACGGGGGCACACGGAAGCGGCCCATGTAGATGTTGTGCGCGTCGGCGGTCGTCTGCGAGATCTCGGCGCCACCTACGACGCCGCGCGGGACGTCGTGATCCGGGCCCGGCTTGACCACCTTCATCGCGGGCGAGTCTACTCGCGGTGCGGCACTTCGATCTGCAGCGGCGGCTGCTCCGCCGCCTCGTGATCGACCTGCAGCGTCGTGTGCCGGACCCCGTAGCGGTCGGTCAGCAGATTCTGCAGGCTGCGACGGTGGTCGTGGCAGTCATCGCCGGCCCGCACGACCACGTGAGCCGACAGCGCGACGAACCCGGACGTGACCTCCCACACGTGCAGGTCGTGAACCTCGACGACGCCGGGCTGGGCTGCGAGCGTCCGCCCGATCTCGTCGGGATCGAGCCCGGCCGGTGCCGCCTCCATGATCACGCGACCCGAGGCGAGCAGCAGCATGTACGCCGCGTGCAGCAGCAGCCCGGCGACGATCAGTGAGGCGATCGCGTCGGCGCGGTCAAAGCCGGTCGTCAGGATCACGATCGCCGCGATCGCTGTCGCGATGAAGCCGTACAGGTCCGTCAGGATGTGCCGGTAGGAGCCCTCGATGTTGAGGCTGCGGTCAGGGCCCAAACCGTGCGACAGGACGCGGGCCGCACCGATATTCACGAACATGCCGACGACCGCGACGACCAACACCAGCCCGCCGTGGACGTGCGGCGGCGAGATCAGGCGCGAGATCGCATCGACCACGATCAGCACCGACAGCACCAGCAGCGTCAGGCCGTTGGCCTGCGCGCTCAGAATCTCGGCCCGCCCGAGGCCATAGGTCATCGCTCCGCTCGCCGGGCGGGTGGCGAGCCGCGCCGCGATCAGCGCCACCGCCAGTGCGACCGCGTCGGTCAGCATGTGAGCCGCGTCGGACAGCAGCGCCAGCGAGTTGGCTACGACGCCGGCGGTCACCTCGGCGATCATGAACACGACGATCAGCGCCAGCGCGATCTTCAGCGCTCCGCGCTCGGAGTCGCGGCCGTGGACGTGCGAATGCGAGTGCTCCTGCACTAGTTCATCGACGGGTCGACCGGCATCCGCGCGACCAGCGCGTAGCTGCCTCCCTTGCGCGTCAGAACCGACTCCCACAGTTCGACCGGATCGGTCGTGAACGCGTCCTCCCGCGCAGCCTGCTCGAGGATCCAGTCGCCGCGCTCGAGCTCGTCGTCGAGCTGACCGGGGCCCCAGCCGGCGTGCCCGGCGAACGCCCGGCCGCGACGGACGCCCGCCGGCTGCTCGATCGATGCGCTCGTCGCGAGCACACCAACGTCCTCGAACGCGATCACGGCTGCTGCATCGGAGTCGTCGAACTCCGCCAGCACGATCAGCGCCGACGGCTGGACCGGTCCGCCGATGAACAGCTGGTCGTCGACGTCGAGCAGCCGGTCGAGCTCGGACACCGCCTCGCCGACGGTCGTCTCCGACGGACGATTGAGCACCAGACCGAGCGCCCCCTCATCGCTGTGCTCGATCACCAGCACGACGGTCCTGAAGAAATTGGGGTCGATCAGCCCCGGGCCCGCGATCAGAAGCTGGCCGCGCGTCGAGTCCATGTTGTCGCGAGCGTAGCTGGTGCGCCAGCTTTCAGAGCCCGAGCGAGCGTCCGACGATCTCGCGCATGATCTCGTCGGTTCCACCACCGACAGGGCCCAGCCGCG
>JBKQJQ010000064.1:0-4879 GCA_052147875.1 Solirubrobacteraceae bacterium
GCGCGTCAACCGTAGTCGACGCTTTGGCTGTCACTTCACTTCGCGCAGCCGACCGGATTCGACCTCGTAGACGAATCCACGGACCGAGTCCTTGCGCGGAATGAAGGGGGAGGCCTTGATCCTGGCAATCGACTGGCGTACGTCGCCGTCGAGATTGGAGAATGCCTCTGTCGCCCATTCGGGCCTGATGCCCGTCTCCCGCTCGATCGACGCCTTGAACTCGTCGTCGGAGAACGTGAGCATGCCGCAGTCCGTGTGGTGGATCAGAACGATCTCCTCGGTGCCCAGCAACCGCTGCGAGATCGCCAGGGAGCGGATCGCGTCGTCGGTCACGACGCCGCCCGCGTTGCGGATCACGTGCGCGTCGCCCTCCTCGAGACCGAGTGCGCCGTAGACGTTGAGCCGCGCGTCCATGCACGCGACAACCGCGGTCTTGATGGCCGGCGGGAGCGGCAAGTCGGCCTTGTCGAACGAGGCCGCGTAACGCTCGTTGTTGGCGAGGAGATCATCTGTCTGGCTCACGGTTGCTCCTGTCGTGGGTTTCGCTCCGTCTTGGCTCGAACTGCGCCGAGCACCTAACCCTAGCGAATCGATCGAATTTCTCAGCTTTTTCCGGGTGGCTACGTTGTCGAGCGTGAGTGCTACCCGGACTGACCGCGATCGGCACACCCTGGTGCTCGAACTCGGCCTGCGCCTGCGGGAGGTCGTGCTCCCCGAACTCGGCTCGCACGCCGGGCGCGCCCAGGCTGGTGAGGGCGCCGGCGGAGACATCACGTTCGCCGTCGACGAGATCGCCGAGCAGGCGCTGGTCGAGTTCATCGCTGCGCGGGCGCCGCGAGTCGCGTACTACTCGGAGGACCGGGGGCTGGTCGCCGGCGCCGACGCGACGGAGGTGCTGGTCGTTGACCCGATTGACGGGACGCGGCCGGCGATGGCCGGGCTCGAGTCGGCCTGCGTGGCCGCCGCCCTGGCGCCGCTGGGTGACGGCGAACCGACGATGGCCGACGTGACGGTCGGCTGCGTGGTGGAGATCAAGAGCGGCGATTGGTTTCTGGCGGCACGCGGCGAGGGGCTCGTCGGCTCAACGAGGCCGGCGTCGCTGAGCGCGAACCAGGACCCGCGGCGAATGTTCTGGGGTTATGGATTCCGGGGCCGCCCGGCTCGGCCGACTGTGGAGGTGCTCGCCGAGCTGATCGACGGGTCCTCGGTCAGGGGCGGGACGTTCGAGCTCGGATCGCAGGCGTACGCGATGACGCGGATCGTGACCGGCCAGCTCGACGCGGTGGTCGAGGTTGGCTCGCGGTTGATCGACGAGCTGCCGGGCATGCGGGCCGAGTTCGAACGCGTCGGCGATGGCGAGGTGCTGAACAACTCGCCGTACGACCTCGCCGCTCCGTGGCTGTGCCTCCGTGAGACCGGCGGCGTCGTATCGGACGGGTGGGGGCGGCCGCTTGACGACCACAGGCTGCTCGGGTCCGGGCACGAGTACCAGATGTCGTCGATCTCGGCCGCCAACCCGGTGCTCCACGCAGCGCTCGTGCGCGCGGTTGACGACGGCATCCGCCGGCTGCGCGCCATCCGGGGGTGACGGGACCGGTTATCGTCCCCGCGCACGTGCTTACTGGCTGCCGGGCCGGTTATCGTCCCTGGCGCACGCTCGCACCAGGCAATGCTCCAGCCCGTCTCCGTCGCCCAGAAGCACCTCTCCGACTACGCGAGCATCGTCGGACGTCCACTCGTCGACGAGATCCGCGAGCGGGCGGGGCGGCTCGCGGGCAAGCGCATCCTGCAGGTGTCGGCGACCGCGTTCGGCGGTGGCGTGAGCGAGATCCTCTACACGCTCGTGCCGCTGATGATCGACGCCGGGCTGGAATGCGAGTGGCAGGTGATCTACGGGCGCGAGGAGTTCTTCAACGCCACCAAGCTGATGCACAACGCGCTCCAGGGCAGCCCCCAGGGGCTCGATGACGACCACTGGGACACGTGGCTGCGCTTCAACGAGATCAACGCCCGCGAGCTGAGCGATGGCTGGGACGTATGCATCATCCACGACCCCCAGCCGGCAGCGCTCGCATCGCTGGTGACCGACCGGGCGCGCCACTGGGTCTGGCGCTGTCACATCGACCTGTCGACCCCGAACGCGTCCACGCTCGGCCGGCTGGTGCCGTACCTGGACCCGTACGACGCCGCTGTCTTCCACATGCCCCAGTACGTCCCTTCAGGTATCGACGGTCGCGCGCACATCGTGCCGCCGGCGATCGATCCGCTGGCGCCCAAGAACATGGCCTTCTCGCCCGAGGACGCCGTCTACATCTGCGGTCAGTTCGGAATCGACGTCGACCGGCCGCTGCTCTGCCAGGTGTCGCGGTTTGACCCCTGGAAGGACCCGCTCGGGGTGATCGACGCCTACCGGATCGTCAAGGAGCAGATGCCCGAGGTCCAGCTGGCGCTCGTCGGCTCGATGGCGACCGACGATCCCGAGGGGTGGGACTACTTCAACGCGACCGTCGCGCACGCCGACGGTGACCCCGACATCCATATCCTCAACAACCTGAACAATGTCGGTGCGATCGAGGTCAACGCCTTCCAGTCGCACTGCGATGTCGTGATCCAGAAGTCGACTCGCGAGGGCTTCGGGCTGACAGTCACCGAGGCGATCTGGAAGGCGCGGCCGTTCATCGGCGGGGCGGTCGGCGGTATCCCCCTTCAGGTCTCGGACGGACAGACCGGCTTCCTGGTCTCGAACGTCCAGGAGTGTGCGCAGCGGGCGCTCGAGTTCCTCGCCGATCCCGGTCTCGGGCGCAGGCTCGGCCGGGCCGGCAAGGAGACGGCTCGCCAGCGGTTCTTGACACCACGGCTGTTGCGCGACTGGCTGGTGTTGTTTGAGGAGCTGCAGGGGTGATCCGTACGAGACCCCGGGAGTTCGAGGGCAGGGCGTGATGTCCACCGGCACACCCTTGCTGCTGGTGTCCAACCGTGGACCGGTCACGTTCCAGCCCGGCGGCGAGATCAAGCGCGGGACGGGAGGCCTGGTGACGGCGTTGATCGGGCTGGCGTCGCACCGGCCGGTGACGTGGGTCGCGTCGGCGATGACCGACGAGGACGTGGCCGCCGCCGAGCGTGCCGGGGGACGTCCGTTCCCGGTCACAACGCCCGAGGGCAACGAGTACCGAGTGAAGCTGGTCGCGTCCGAGCCCAATGCCTACGACGCCTTCTACAACATCATCGCCAACCCGATGCTGTGGTTCATCCAGCACTACCTGTGGGACCTGTCGAACGCTCCTGACATCCGCCGCAACGAGACCGAGGCGTTCGAGTTCGGCTACAACGCGGTCAACGAGGATCTCGCGCGGGCGGTGCTCGAGGAGTGCAGCGAGATCGAGAAGCCGGTCGTGATGGTCCACGACTACCACCTCTACACGCTGCCCGGGCTGATCCGCCGCCAGCGCCCGGACGCGTTCCTGCACCACTTCGTCCACATCCCGTGGAGCCAGTCGGATTCGTGGCGAGTGCTGCCGTCGGTGATCCGGCGCGAGATCTACGAGGGGATCCTCTCCAACGACATCATCGGCTTCCACACACGCTCCTACCGGCACAACTTCCTGCAGTGCTGCGAGGACCTGATGGGACTCGAGGTCGACTTCGCTGCCGGCGTCGTGCAGGTCGAGGGCCGCGAGGTGTGGGTGCGGGCGTACCCACTGCCGATCGACTCGGGTGCTGTGCAGGCCGTGGCCAGCCGCCCCCGGGTGCACGAGTTCGAAGGTGAGCTGTTGCGCCGGCGGCGCGATCACCTGATCCTGCGCGTCGACCGCGCGGACCTGTCGAAGAACGTGCTGCGCGGCTTCAGCGCCTTCGACGTGTTCCTCGAACAGCACCCGGAGTTCCGCGAGAGGGTGACGTTCATTGCGCAGCTGATGCCGTCGCGTACAGACGTGCCCGAGTACGCCGAGTACCTGGAGCGGATCGAGGCAGTGGTGGCGGTCGTCAATCACCGCCACGGCTCGCCGGACTGGATGCCGATCCAGCTCAAGCTCCGAGACGACCTCGACGAGGCGGTCGCCGCCTACAAGCACTACGACGTGCTGATGGTCAACGCGATGTTCGACGGCATGAACTTGGTCGCGAAGGAGGGCCCGATGGTCAACGAGCGCGCGGGCGTCTCGCTGCTATCGGAGAACACCGGCGCGCACGAGGAGCTGGGTCAGTTCGCGCTCTCGGTCAACCCGTTCGATATCCAGGCGCTGGCCGACTCAATCCACGCCGCGCTGACGATGCCGATCGAGGAGCGCCGGCGCCGCCACGAGGGTCTGAAGTCGATCGTCACGGCGCGCAACCCGGGCGACTGGATCGACGATCAGATGGCCGACATCCGGGCCAAGGAGCGCAGCTACACGACGTAGGCCGCGGGGTGCGTTGGCTCCGGGTCGTGTGGTTGGCTACGCGCCGTGTGGTTGGCGACGCGCCGTGCGGTTGGCGACACGCCGTGCGGTTGGCGACACGCCGTGCGGTTGGCCCGCCGAGCCGAGTTCGATCCCTGGCGTATATCGCCACGGATCGAACTCGGGTTGACTCAGTTGAGGGCCCGCGCTGACGGTCCGGCAACTCAGTTGAGGGTGCGGCCCGCGCTGAGGGTCTCGATGTACTGAGCGATCCGTCGTTTGCGCGCGGCGGGCGTCTTAACGTGGTGGAGGCGGAACAGAAACGCGTACCGGTGTGCGCCGCTGAGCGTGGCGAAGAACTCCCGGGCGGCCCGGCTCTCGTCGAGCGCCTGCTGGAAGTCGGGTGGCACGGTCGCACGGCTCTGCGGCTCGTAGGCGGCGTGCCACCGCCCGTCGTCCTGCGCCGCTCGAACCTGAGCCATGCCGGCCGCTCGCATCCG
>JBKQJQ010000065.1:0-3409 GCA_052147875.1 Solirubrobacteraceae bacterium
GGTCCATTGGTGACCGACGCCCAGAAGTTGCCCGGGCTCTGGTCGATCGCCTTGACCGCCACCGCCGCCAGCGGGATCAGGACGATCACGCTCAGATACAGCATCACCAGACCGACGCCCAGACCCCCGCGGCGCTCGGACCGTGCCCGGCGCCGGGGGATCGTCCGCGCGGCGGGTGCCGCGTAGGCGCTAGCTGGAGGCAACCGGGTACCCCGCTGCCTGCTCGATCTTGGTGATCGAGCCCGTCGACGGGTCGAAGAACTGCTTCTTCGCGGCTGTCCAGCCGCCGAGATAGGCGATCGTGAACAGCTGCGGCGGCACCGGGAACTGCTTCGTGAACTGCTTGGCGACCGACGCGAGCACCGGGCGGTAGCCCTGCTGCGCCCAGATCGTCTGTCCGGCGGATGACCACTGATAGGCGAGGAACGCCTTCGCCTGCGTGGCGTGCGAGCTCTTGGTCGTGACCGCGATCGGCGTCTGGATCAGGATCGTCTGCTTGGGGATGATGTACTGGACCGCGTCGCCCGCCTTCTCGGCGGCGATCGCGTCTGACTCGTAGTCGAGCAGCACGTCGCCCTTGCCGGAGGTGAACGTCTGCAGCGCCGCGCTGGCACTGGAGTCCTCGACGCTGACGTTCTTGGTGATCAGCGTCTTGACGAATGCCAGTGCCTGCGCGGGCGTCTTGCCCTCCTTGAGCTGGGCCCCGTAGGCAGCGAGGATGTTCCAGCGCGCGCTGCCCGACGTCGACGGGTTGGGGGTGATCACCTGGACCCCCGGCTTGATCAGGTCATCCCAACTCGTGATGTGCTTGGAATTGCCCTTGCGGACCACGAACACGACCACACTGTCGCTGGAGAAGCCCTGCTGGGGATTCGCGTTCCAATCCTTGGACACGATCCCGTCCTTGACCAGCCGCGTCATGTCCGGCGTGGTCGAGAACGCGACCACGTCGGCCGGCTGGCCCGAGTCGACCGCGCGGCTCTGGGATCCCGAGGCGCCGAACGACTCACCGAAGCCGACACCCTTGCCGGCAGGCGTCGCAGCGAACGCCGAGGTCAGCGCGTCGTAGGCCTTTTTCGGCGTCGAGTAGGCGACCAGCGCCAGCTGGGTTTTCGCGTCACTCGAACCTCCGCCGCCGCTAGAGCTCGTCGTCGCGTCAGACGATCCCCCGCATCCGGCCACGGCCACCATCGCCGCAACCGCGGCCGCCACCGCGGCCCATCGTCGTGATCCGAACATCTGATTCATGAGTCCTCACCAATACGCAAGTTAGTCAATTGCCATTACAGATTTGGTTGGCAAACAGTTTTGCACAAGACCAGGCGACTTGGTTGACAAGGCTGGAAACACAAGTTTCTGTACGCTCCGCCGCCGCCGATGCGTTTCTTCGAGTACGAGTCGCGGGCGATCGTGGCCAAGGCGGGGATCCCCGTCACCAAGCACGGCTTCGCGAAGTCAGCGGACGAGGCGCGGCGCGTTGCCGAGCAGATCGCGGGTCCGGTCGTGATCAAGTCCCAGGTCCTGACCGGCGGCCGGATGAAGGCCGGCGGCGTCCAGTTCCCCGACACCCCGGAGGAGGCCGCGCGCCACGCCGAGCACGTGCTCGACCTCGAGATCAACGGCCACATGCCGCGCGGCGTACTTGTCGACTCCCGCGCCGCGGTCAAGCACGAGTACTACGCGGGCGTCGTCTGGGACGGGATTCGCAAGCGTCCGGTGATGCTGTTCTCGGACATGGGCGGGATCGACATCGAGGAGGTCGCCGAGCAGCACCCCGACCACGTCGCGCGGGCACACTTCTCGACCCTCGCCGAGCTCTCCGACTGGCAGGCGAAGTCGGTGATCGCTTCGCTCGGCATCAGCGGCAGCGCCCTGAACCGGTTGACGCCGATCCTCTCGCGCCTCGCCCGCCTGTTCCTGAACTACGACATGACGCTCGCCGAGATAAACCCGCTCGGTGAGCTCGAGGATGGCTCGTTCCTGGCGCTCGACGCGCACATGGAGATGGAGAACGAGGCCCGGCCGCGCCAGCGGGTGCTGCTGCACGAGCTGGGAGTCGGCGACGAGGAGACGCGCCAGGCACGCGAGGCGACCCCGTTCGAACTCGCGGGCGAGCAGGTCGATGCCCAGGACCACCGCGGCGTCGCGGGCAACGTGACCGAGTTCGACGGCAACCTCGGACTCGTGATCGGCGCCGGCGGCGGCTCGCTGACGCTGTTCGACGCGGTGCGCGCCCATGGCGGCGACCCCGCCAACTACTGCGAGATCGGCGGCAACCCGTCGGTCAGCAAGGCGTGCGGGCTGGCGAAGCTCGTACTCCAGAAGCCGGGCGTCGACAAGATCGCGGTGATGATGTCGATCGTCTCCAACACGCGCGTCGACATCGTCGCCCGCGGCGTGATCAAGGCGTGCCTCGAGCTCGGGTACGACCCGGCCGAGAAGATCGCGATCTTCAGGATCCCGGGTGCCTGGGAGGAGGAGGGTTTCAAGATCCTCGAGCACTACGGTGTCTCGTACGCGGATCGCCGAGTCTCGTTGAACGAGGCCGCGCGACGGGCCGTCGAGAGGATCCAGGGATGAGCATCCTCGTCGACGCCGACACGACGTTCATCGTCCAGGGGATCACCGGCCGCGAGGCAGTTAACCTGACCCGCGAGTGCCTCGATTACGGTGCCGGCGCGAAGATCGTCGGCGGCGTGACCCCCGGCCGGCTTGGGCGCGACGTCCACGGCGTGCCGGTGTTCGACACCGTCGCGCAGGCCGTCGCCCACCACGGCGGGCCGATCGACGGCTCGGTCGTCACGGTCCCCCCCGCGTTCACCAAGGACGCCGTGTTCGAAGCGCTCTGCAACGGCGTCAAGCTGGTAGTGATCGTGACCGAGCGGATCCCGCGGGGCGACGTCGCGCAGATGGTTGAGCTCGCCGCCGAGCGCGGTGCCCGGATCATCGGCCCCAACTGCCTCGGGATCATCGTCCCCGACGTGATCAAGATGGGCGGGATCGGCGGTCCTGCTCGCGACGCCGCGAAGTCCTACTCCGCCGGGCCCGTAGGTGTCGTGTCGCGCTCCGGCGGGATGACGACCGAGATGTCCTCGACCCTGACTGCCGCCGGGCTTGGCCAATCGACCGCGGTTTCGATTGGCGGCGACGCGATCATCGGCTCCAGCTACGCCGAGCTGATGCCGCTGTTCGAGGCCGACCCGCAGACAAAGGCGATTGTGATCTACGCGGAGCCGGGCGGGCGAATGGAGGCCGAGCTCGCAAGCTGGGTGACGGCCAACAACTCGCGGCTGCCGATCGTCGCGTTCATGGCCGGCCGCTTCATGGACGAGATGCCCGGCATGAGCTTCGGCCACGCGGGCACGATCGTCGAGGGCAAGGAGGACACGGCGAGCGAGAAGATCGCCCG